>JBLMWR010000292.1:0-5616 GCA_050257335.1 Deltaproteobacteria bacterium
CGCTCATTCGACTACGCGGCCTACGGAGCCCTTTTCGGGCTGGTCTCAAGCCGTGGCCGGACGACGGGCGCCGTCCGACCGGAAGACCGTCCGGCCCTCGTGCCCTGGATGCGGGCGTGGCGAGTCTGGACCCACAACGCGTTTCTGCAGGGCTATCTGGAAGTCTGTGCCGATGAATCGTTCGTACCGCGCGATGCGGAAGAACGGAACGTCCTGTTCGACGTTCAGCATGATTTGGAGGCCGAGATGTACCGGCTGCCGCCCAACCTGGCCGACATGGCCTCACAGGTTCGGCATTTCCAGGTGCCCCTTCTGAAGGAAATTCATGCGGTGGTGGGCTGTCGCATTCATGCCACGCGCATCCGCTGCCACGGCGACTGTCACCTGCATCAGGTGCTGTTCACGGGGAAAGATTTCGTCTTCATCGACTTTGAAGGCCGTCCGGGGCAGTCGATCGGCGAGCGCCGCATCAAACGCTCTCCGCTCGTCGACGTCATCAGCATGATCCGCTCATTCGACTACGCGGCCTACGGAGCCCTTTTCGGGCTGGTCTCAAGCCGTGGCCGGACGACGGGCGCCGTCCGACCGGAAGACCGTCCGGCCCTCGTTCCCTGGATGCGGGCGTGGCGAGTCTGGACCCACAACGCGTTTCTGCAGGGCTATCTGGAAGTCTGTGCCGATGAATCGTTCGTGTCGCGCGATGCGGAAGAACGGAACGTCCTCTATCGCGTGCTGCTCCTGGACAAGCTCCTGCTGGAACTCGCCCGCGAGCTGCGGTCCAGATCCGCCTGGCTCGAAATTCCGCTTCTGGGACTCCTGGAAGCCGTTCAGCCGCCGGAAGCGTGACGGCAGTGCTGCGTAGTCGGGTCATTCGACGGCGGCTCGTGAGGGTTTATGCTCTCGCAGGGGGCTCGGGGACGTTCAACAACGGAAACAGCTCGATCAGACTCTCGATGCGCACGGGCGGGAGAGGGACGAACCCCTCGCGGGCGAGGCGCGCCGATCGCAGCGCACATTCCTTCTCCAGCAGGTAATACCGGTTGTATCCTTCCCGCAACTGGTTGATGGGGCGCAAATCGAGCTCGCCCAGAAACGCCCGCCAGCGACGATTGAATCGCAGAAACGAGCGGGCCAGATCGGCCAGCGCCCGGGCGAGGACAGATTCCATTCGGGGCGGGTTCATCGCGGTCCGCAGCCGCGGCTGCCAATCCGCATGCAGCTCCTTCAGATACGCCAGGTCTTCGGCGCGGCAAAGGGCGGATCCAGCCGCTGGCCACGACCGGCTCAATGCCAGAAACCGCGCCAGCCGCATGCGGGGCATTTCCAGCAGCCGCTCCCGCTCGCGCCGGCAGACCGCGACGAGAGCATCCCACGCCGCTTCGACCTGCATCGCCCGACGGATAAACGCCGGCGAGTCAAACGCCAGCAGCATGTCGTCGTCCGAGAACGGATCTTTGTTGCCAGGCATATCGCTACTTCGTCCGTGGTGCGGCGATCATGTCGAGCGTGATCGTCTTTCCCGCCAGACCGGTCCCGGCAACGGGCGCCTTGGAGGCGGACGGGGGGCGCCTGGGGTCGTAGAACCGAGGGCGCAATTCGTTCAGCTTCGCGCTCGCCTCGTCGCTCGCCACATAATACGTCGCCTTTACCAGGTGCCGGAAATCGCTGCCGGTCTTTTCCAAGAGCTTCTCCATCTCCGTGAAAATCTCGAGCGTTTCGGCCTCGCCATTCCGGCTGCTCGCTCCGTACAGACCCGAAAGATAAATCGTCGGGCCGGCTGACATGCGGGCCACGCGGCTGAAGACGGGCGAGGCCGTCATTCCGGGCGGCGTGAGAAAATCGACCGTTTCACCGGCGGCGACATCGCCGGGATGGCCCGCCGCCACGATCTCGATTTCGATCGACGGAGAGGTCGTCCATTCCACGAAGGCCAGGGGAGGAACGAGCGACTCATCCTTGAAAAACGCGGCGATCTCCCGCTCGGCATCATCGACCGTCGTGATCGGTCCCACGAACGACTTCACCTGCACCACATCGTTCAGCGTCAGCCCCAGGTGCTTAAGCGTGGCGGCGAGACTTTCCATAGTCCGCCGCGTCATCTCGGCGACGTCCTTTCCTTTTTCGGCCTGGCCGGCAACGTAGACTTTCGGGCCGGCTTTGAGCGTGGCGACGTGTGCGAACGTCGTCGGTCCCCCCAGCCGCGCCACCCGGTGTCTCTCCGAACCGCGGCTGGGAGCCTTCACGACCGCAAGGGCGTCGATCGCCACGAGCACGCCCGGATGACGCAACTTGCCGACGACGAAACTGACTGCGGGTTTCGACCTGCCACCCTGGAATCTCCGAGCCAGCGCCTTCCGAACCTCCCCCGCGATTTCGTCGTTCGCGACGACCACGTTGAGTTTGACGACGTCCGGCTCGGGACCATTGCCATCCGGTCTCAGGGCCGTTTCGACGCGGTCGAGGACGGCGTCGATTTGTGTCCGGGCAACTCCCTTGCCGACAAGCTCCCCCTTTTCATCGAACGGCAGCAATTGCGTCGTCTGCACGAGGGGCACATTGGGAACGACTACGGCGGCCGAGCTTCCATCAGCATCCCGGGAATCGATGGCGCGCACGGCGTCCTGCGCGGGGAGGAGCGGAGTGACGAACGTCACGAAAACCGCCGCGATTGCGGCAATCCGTCGCCCTGTTGCCAACCAGGGGAAGCTGCTCATGGGGAGACCCTCGAAGGAGCGGATACCGCGGCTGATTGTAATGCGGACGCCGCGGCAGGTGAAGGAGCGAGGCAGCTCGCGGGACCGGGGCGACATGGGGTACAATTCCGTCATGACCGAATCTCAAGCGACCATCCAGCTTGTGCGGGTCGAGACGGCTGACGGCCTCTTCCTCGAGGGTGCGCTGCAGCGCCTCGCGCAGACCGGTCCGCTGCCGGTCGATGCCTTTCTGCTGCTGCACGGCACAGGGAGCAATTTCTACGCGCCCGGCGTGTTGGAGACGTTTGCTGGACAGGCGCTCGCCCACGGAACGGCCGTGTTGCGAATCAACACCCGGGGGCACGACGGGACCTGTTCGATCCCCGGTCGCAAGGGATCCGTCAAAGGGGGCGCCACATTTGAACGGGTCGCCGATTGCCCGTTGGATGTCACGGCGTGGATCAACTGGCTGGCGGTGAGCGGCTTTGCTCGGATCGTTCTCGTCGGCCACAGCATGGGGGGCGTGAAGGCGATTTATTCGCAGGCGTATTCCTCTCATCCCTCCGTGCGGGGAATCGTCGGCATTTCGCCGCCGCGCTTCGCGCACGAACGGCTGCTGACCGGATTGCACGGCGAGACATTCCGCGAGGAATTCTTGCGAGCCAGTGAACTGGTCGCCCGCGGTCAGGGCGATGCGCTTCTGAGTGTCACGCAACCGCTCCCCTTCGTCGCCACAGCCGCCGGGTACGTCGAGAAGTACGGCCCTGAGAACCGCTACGACTACGTCCCGCTCCTTCCTCGTGTGCCGTGCGCAGCCCTCATCCTGATCGGCAGTGAATCAATCCGGACCTCGGCGGCATTCAACGGCTCTCCGGAGGCGATCGCGACCGCCGCCGCCGGTCAGGCGACGTGCGTCTGCGAAATCGTCGAAGGAGCGAACATCAATTATGCGGGCTGCGACAAAGTCCCCTTCCTCCACGCCGCGGACTGGTTATGGGCGCGAGCCGCCGGCAACGTTGCGTGCATTCATTGAGCGCGGGCGGCCGGGGCTGCAGCGCGGCGAAGCCCCGGCGGGTGAAAAGACACGGAATGCTCGCGCGTCGGTCGTCAGGCGGCGGATCAGAGACGCTCGCCGGGGCTTCCCGTTGGTCCGGTCCCGGCCACGCCATTTGACAGACAGCGATAGACGGACCGGGAGTGCCGACGTCAGTCCGCACGTCATCAGACACGGGCAGGTCAGAAACTTGCCCCACGCGGTTATTTCTTCCCCAGCGACCGCTGCTGAAGAAAGAACTCCTGCAGGACGGCCCGGCATTGGTCCGCCAGCACCCCGCCGATCACCGCCGCCTGATGATTGAGCCGCGCATCGGCGGTGATCTGGTACAGCGTGTGGCACGCTCCCGCTTTGGGATCTGCCGTGCCGTACACGAGGGTCGGCAACCGCGCCTGGACAACCGCCCCGGCGCACATCGGGCACGGTTCGAGCGTGACATACAGCGTACAATCGAGGAGCCGCCACGAGCCGAGCGCCTCGGCAGCCTGCGTAATCGCCACCATCTCGGCATGTGCGGTGGGATCGCGCAGCGCCTCGCGCTGATTATGTGCCGCGGCGATCACCCGTTCCTGGTGAACGACAATTGCGCCGACGGGGACTTCGCCCTCGTCGAACGCCTGGCGGGCCTCAGCAAGCGCCAACCGCATCCATGCGTCGTGAGGCGAGAGAGGGTTGAGGGGATTTCGGATTTCGAACTTCGGATTTTGGATTCGTGCACCTTCGCGGGACGCCAGGGAGGGGACGCGTCAAGCATAGCCGAAAACCAGTGCCAACGGAGGGAAACCGCGGACGAATGCGCTCTTTGGCCGTTTCGGCCCTCTCGACGCCATCGCGGCGAGGAGGGGCACAGTTCTTGACGCTTGCGCGGCGCCGCGTTAGTCTGCGCGGCACCATGTCCGCCACATACCCTGTGTTCGTCAAGCGCGACGTCGACGGCTTCTTCGGGTTGCTGATCGACAACCTCGTCCAGCTTCTGCTCATTCCGACGATGTGCTCGGGAATGTGCGGCATGACCGGGGATGACAGTCGGTTCGTCTTTGCGTACATCCTTCCGGGCGCGGCGGTCAGCATTCTCGTGGGCAATATCTTTTACGCATGGCAGGCGCATCGCCTGGCGGCCCGCACGAACCGCAGCGACGTGACGGCCCTGCCGTTCGGCATCAATACGCCTTCGCTCATCGTTTACATTTTTTTCGTCATGGCGCCCGTGTACGAGAAGACGAAGAGTGCCGAGGCGGCCTGGCAAATGGGACTGTTCGCGTGCCTGGGAAGCGGCGCGATCGAATTCGCCGGCGCGTTCGTGGCGGGCTGGATTCGACGCCGCACTCCGCGCGCCGCGCTCCTGTCGACGCTCGCGGGAATTTCCATAGGCTTCATCGCCATGACGTTTGCGCTGCAGATTTTCCATCGCCCGGTGGTCGCCCTGCTTCCCCTGGCGGTGATTCTGATCGCGCTGTTTTCGGGCGCCCGATTCCCGCTCGGGCTGCCCGGCGGACTGATCGCAGTTTCACTGGGGACGCTGTGCGGCTGGCTGCTGCCGGCAAGTCTGACGGGGGTCGCGCTGTCTGGCGACGGCATCGCTTCCGCGTGGGGGCAGCGGGGCGTCTTTCTTCCGGTCTTTTGCGGAGACGCGATGCTCAGCGTCTTTCGTCTGCCGCCACAGGAATGGCTGGGGTATCTTTCGGTGATCGTCCCGATGGGATTGTTCAACGTCATCGGCAGCCTGCAGAACATCGAATCGGCGGAAGCGGCCGGCGACTCGTACAGCTCGTTCAGCTCGCTGGCGGTGAACGGCATCGGCACGATCGCTGCCGCGTTTTTCGGAAGCTGTTTTCCGACGACGATCTACATCGGGCATCCCGGCTGGAA
>JBLMWR010000293.1:0-2622 GCA_050257335.1 Deltaproteobacteria bacterium
CTGCGCGAGGTTCATAGGGTCTGCAATGCGGATGCGTGCGGATGGGGCATATCACCTCGTTCGTATTTTATCCGCGTGTATCCGCGTCATCCGCGGTTCTTCGTTGTCTTTTCACGGGTGACAGGGCCGGAGTTTGTGATTCTGCGACGGATGTGTTAGGCTGCGGGCGGCGTCAAACCGCGTCCAGGATTTGCAACTGCGAGAATGACTCTGCGGGACCTCGCGCATGGTGGCCAAGACGATCTTCAAGCGGATCATCGACAAAGAGATCCCGGCAAGCGTCATCTACGAGGACGACCGCTGCGTGGCGTTTCGGGACATCAACCCCCAGGCGCCGGTGCACTTCCTGGTCGTTCCCCGTAAAGAAATCCCCTCGCTGGCGGCCGCCGATGACGACGATGCAGCGATCCTCGGGAATCTGCTCACGGTCGCCCGCCGGCTGGCGACGCAATTGGGGCTGACAAACGGGTATCGCGTGGTGATCAATTCCGGTCCCGACGGAGGGCAGACGGTCGATCATCTGCATCTGCACGTGCTGGGAGGGAGGCGAATGGAATGGCCGCCGGGGTAAGTGGCAAGAGTTCCCTCTCCCCTTGGCAGAGGGTTAGCGTGAGGGCGAGCCACCAAACCGCGCCTCCCGCACCCCGGCTTTCTCCCGGAGGGAGAGGGAAAAGTTTGAGACGAACGGCGAAACCGCAAGCGTGGGGAAAGCAACTTGTAAAGGCGCGGATCTGGAACTTCGAACGCTCGCTTTTGACAGGATGAACAACATGCGCACGCGCTGGATTCGGCTGGTGGTTCCTTCGCTCGTGGCGGCCATGATGGGGGCGATTCTGTTCGCCCAGCCCGATGCGAAGGAGGCGACGGGGAAGGCCATGTTCCAGGCCGTCCAGAGATTCCGCGGCACCCTCTCCAAAGAGCAGCTTGCCAAGGCGTCGTTCGGGTTCGATGATGCCGAGCGGCTCAACTGGCATTTCATTCCCCGCGAGCGCAAGGGGCTTCCCTTGCGCGAGCTGGAAGGGGAATCGCTGAAGGCGGCGCAGGCCCTGATCGCCAGCGGCCTGTCGCAGGCGGGCTACGACCAGGCGCTGAGCATCATGAGCCTCGAAGAAGTCCTGTACCTTCTCGAGCCGGGGGACCGGGCCGAACGCCGCGAACGCCGCAACCCGGGAAAGTATTACATCAGCATCTTCGGCACGCCTTCGGAAAAAGGGAAATGGGGCTGGCGGCTGGAAGGGCACCATATTTCGCTTAACTACACGTTCGACAAGGGAGATGTGATTTCGAGTACTCCCGAGTTCTTCGGCGCCAACCCCGCCTTCATCGACGCCGGCCCCGATCGGGTGATCCGGCCGCTGGGAACCGAAGAAGACCTGGCGCGGCAGATTCTGAAATTGTGCACCCCCGAGCAGACGAAGATCGCCTACATCGACAAGACGGCCCCCGGCGATCTCCGCGTGGGAAGCGATGCGCAGCACCCCAATCCGCAGCCCGAGACCACCCCGCCTGTGGGATTGCCTGCTTCACAGATGAGCGCCGATCAGAAGAAACTGCTCGCAGAACTTTTGGGGCAATATCTGAAGAATATGCCGGGCGATATTTCCACACGCCGGCGCTCCCTCCTGACGCACGCCGGCGTCGACAACATTTATTTCGCGTGGTGGGGGGGGACCGAGCGCAACCAGCCGCACTATTATCGCATCCAGGGCCCGACGTTCCTCATTGAATACAATAACACGCAGAACAAGGCGAACCACGTGCATTCGTACTGGCGCGACTTCGCGGGGGATTTCGGGATTCCCCTGAAAAAGTAGCGGTTGCGGATGCGCGAAACCGCAAGCGGTCGGCGGTGCAGGAAGTGCTTTGCGATGGTCGGGAGTCTTCACTTTTCTATCCTCAATCCTCAATCCTCTATCCTCAAGAACATGTCCCAGACCCTGACGCGCAGCCTCGACGCTCTCTATCGCGAAAAATTCCCCGCCTCGGCGAAGCTGTACGAACAGGGAAAGCGGCTCTTCCCCGACGGCGTGACTCACGACGGCCGGTTCCTCAAGCCCTTTCCCGTCTATGTCGAACATGCCGCCGGGTCAAAGAAATACGACCCCGATGGAAACGAGATCATCGACTACTGGATGGGACACGGATCGCTGCTGCTCGGGCACAGCCATCCGGCGGTGGTCGAAGCGGTGCAGCGGCAGGCGGCGCGGGCCACCCACCCCGGGGCTTGCCACGTGCTCGAAATCGAATGGGCCCGGTTGGTCCAGAAACTGATCCGCTCGGCCGAGAGAATGCGGTTCGTCAACAGCGGAACTGAAGCGACGCTGATGGCCCTGCGTATCTCGCGGATCGTTTCCGGCAAACGCAAGGTCGTCAAATTCGCCGGACATTTTCACGGCTGGCACGACCTGCTGATTCCCGCGGCAGATCCGCCGTACGGCACGGGAGATTATTCGATGCCCGGGATTACAGAGGGCGTCCTCGGGGACCTGGTCGTCGTTCCGCCGAACGACCTGGCGGCGGTGGAGCGGGCGATCGACGAGCACCAGCCGGCGTGCGTCATTCTGGAAGCGACGGGGGGGCATTGGGGACTGGTGCCGATGCGCGGCGAATTCCTGCGCGGCC
>JBLMWR010000294.1:0-4528 GCA_050257335.1 Deltaproteobacteria bacterium
CCTGGCCCAGCGCGACGAGGTCATGCGATTCCAGAAGCGCCAGCCCCTCGGCGGGATTCAGCCGCTCACCGGCGACCGCCTTTTCAAGCACAGGCGCAATGTCGGAAGACAAGGTCGATTCCCTCCGGAGCAATCTTCTGTTTGACGGCCAGGTGGTGAAACCGCGACAACCCTTCGCGCTCGGCGGCCCCCAGTCGGTAATACAGGTTCTTCGTGAGGTAATCAACGGTCACCTGCTCCGAGAGCCCCAGGAGGGGGGCCTCGCGGCGGGCGATCGACTCGAGGTTCCGCATCCCCAGATCGCGCGCCGCAGCAAGTACCTCGTCGACCCGCCCCAGCCCGGTCCCTTTCCGGGCTCCCCATAAGGCGAAGACGAACGGCAGGCCGGTCCAGTTGGTCCACTCTTCTCCCAGGTCCCACGTCAGAGGAAATTCCTCGGCCGGCGGATGGATGGCCCGATCCCCGATCAGCAGCACGGCGTCGGCGCCGGTCGCGGCGGTCGAGCGATCGAGGGGGAGCGGCTCCAGCTCGGGATGAATGCCGTACCGTTCCGCCAGCAGAATCCGCGCCAGCGTCGCGCTCGTCCGCGAACCGGCGTCGAGCGCCATCCGGCGGACGGCGCGCGGCGATTTCCGGAAGTACAATTTGACGCTGAGCACCGGTCCCCGGGCCGCCACGCAGGCGTCGGAAACCACTTCGTAATCGGGTTCGAGCAGGCAGGCGATCGAGGGGACCAGCCCCACCTCGAGCGTCCCCGCCGTCAGCCGGTCGGCCAGACGGCTCGGAAAGTCGAGAACCAGCTCGGCCTCGGGCGCCAGCTCCGCCAGCCCCTCGATGAGGGGCTTCGAGTTCAGATAGTTCACCGCGCCGATGCGGAGGGGGGGATGGTTGGCATGTTCCATGATTTGCAACAGTCACGTAGGGCAGGCTGTGCCTGCCGGCACGGGGTGAACCCCCATTCCCATCGAGTGCCGACCACCGCGATCGACGGGCAAGCGACTCTGGCACTCATTACCGCGGCTCCGCGTGGGCGCCGATCGCCGGCAGGCACAGCCTGCCCTGCTCCAGCCTCGTGTCAGCCTTTCCCTTGCGATGCCGCCGAATTATAAACCGTTGAGGGTCCGGGGCAAACCCCCGCCTCCAACCGCACTTTGAGTTCACGCTTAACCGCTGCCGCTTCGTCGGGGAATGGACATGTCTGAAGAACCCGTCTCTGTCGCCATCGTCGGTCTGGGCACCGTCGGGACGGGAGTCGCGCGGGTCCTGCTCGAGCAGCCCGAACGCATCGCCCGCCGCGCCGGACGACCCGTGCGCCTGCGGCATGCCGTGGTGCGCGATCTCAAGAAGCCGCGCGGCATCGAGCTTCCCGCGGGCCTGGTCACCGACGATTTGGCGCGCGTCGTCCGCGATCGCGACGTCCAGGTCGCGGTGCACCTCGTGGGGGGCATTCACCCCGCCCGCGAGATTCTGCTGGAGCTGCTCGCAGCGGGCAAGGACGTGGTGACCGCCAACAAGGCCCTGTTGTGCGAGCACGGCGGCGAGCTCTTCGCCCGCGCCCGCGACCTGGGCCGCACGATCGCCTTCGAGGCCGCCGTCGCCGGGGGCATCCCCATCATCGCCACCGTCGGGCAGTGCCTGGCCGCCAACCAGATCACCTCGATCGCCGCCATCCTCAACGGCACCAGCAACTATATTCTGACCCAGATGATCCGCGAGGGGTGGTCGTACCGCGAGGCCCTGAAGCGCGCCCAGGAATTGGGATACGCCGAAGAAGATCCGACGCTCGACATCGACGGCACCGACGCCGCCCAGAAGCTGGTGCTGCTGACGCAACTGGCGTTCGGCGTGAAGGCCCCGCTGACCGCCTTCCCGCGCCAGGGAATCGACACGCTCGAGCTGTCGGACCTGCGTTACGCGGCGGAAATGGGCTACACCGTCAAGCTGCTGGCCGTGTCGCGGCTCGTGTCGGGCCAGCTCGAAATGCACGTGCAGCCGACGCTCGTGCGCCATCACACGCCGCTGGCCGCCGTGGTCGGCGCCTTCAATGCGATCGCCGTCGTGGGGGACGTCGTCGGGGAAACGTGGTACTCGGGCCCGGGGGCGGGGCAGATGCCCACCGCTTCGGCGGTCGTCGCCGATCTGATCGACACGGTCGTGGGGCGGACGCGGCTGACGTTCCCGCGGCTCGAAATCTGGCGCGCCCCGGCTCCGTACGTCATTCAGCCGCGCGAAAAAATCACCAGCCGCTTCTTCCTGCGCTTCAACGTCCTCGACCGGCCGCACACGCTGGCCGACATCGCCGACGTCCTGGGGCGCAACGACATCAGCATCGCCTCGGTCATCCAGCACGAAGCCCCCGAGAGCGCCGCCGGCGAGAACGGCGCGAAACGCACCGTGCCGCTGGTGATCATGACCCACCGCACGAGCACCGGCAACCTGCAGGCCGCCGAAGCCGAGCTCGCCCGCCTCACCTCGATCACTCCCCCTCATGTGCGGATGCCCGTGGCCGACTGAATGCCCATGAAGTTCGCCCTCATCATTCCCGACGGCTGCGCCGACGAGCCGCAAAGCGCCCTCGGCGGCCGAACCCCGCTGCAGGCGGCCCGCGTGCCCCACATGGATGAAATCGCGCGCCTGGGCGTCGTGGGACGGGCCGACAACGTTCCCGCCTCGATGCCGTCCGGCAGCGACGTGGCGACGATGAGCCTGTTCGGGTACGACCCGTTGCGGTACCACACGGGCCGCGCGCCGCTCGAGGCCGCCGCCCAGGGTATCACGCTCGGACCCGACGACTGGGCCATCCGCTGCAACTTCGTCACGATCGAGAACGGCGTGATGAAGAGCTTCACCGCCGGGCAGATTCCCAACCGTCTCGCGGCGGGCCTCATCGACGACCTCTCGCGCGAGCTGGGCGGCCCCGCGCTCGAATTCCATGCCGGCGTCAGCTACCGGAATCTGCTCGTGTACCGCGCCGGCCGCGGCGAGGCCGGTCAGGCCGGCCGGGCCCCGTTTTCCAACGCCACGCGCACGACGCCCCCGCACGACGTCACCGACAAGCCGGTCGCCCCGCATCTGCCCGCGGGCCCCGGCGGCGAGTGGCTTTGCGACCTCATGCACAAGAGTATCCCGGTTCTGGCGAAGTCCGCCGAAAATCAGGCGCGCGCCGCCGCCGGCGAGCCAGCCGCCACGCAGATCTGGCTGTGGGGCCTCGGCCGGCGGCCGGCCCTCGAAAACTTTCAGAAGCGCTTCGGAAAAACCGGGGCGATGATCACCGCCGTCGATCTCCTGCGGGGCATCGCCACGCTGCTGGGATGGAAGAACATCGACGTCCCCGGCGCGACCGGCTATCTCGACACTGACTACGCCGCCAAGGGCCGGTACGCGATTCGCGCCCTCGACGACGCGGACCTCGTCATCGTGCACGTCGAGGCCACCGACGAGGCGTCGCACGAAGGGGACGCCAGGGCCAAGGTCGAAGCTCTGGAACGGATCGACCGCGACATCGTCGGCCCCGTGCACGCCCATTTGCGCAGGCAGGGTGAGCACCGGATTCTCGTCTCTCCCGACCATCCCACGTTTCTCCGGACAAAAACCCACAGTCACGGTTACGTTCCCTTCGCGATGTGCGGCGCCGGCGTCACCCCCGGCGCGTCGCATGCCTACGACGAACCCGCCGCCGCCGCGTCCCCCCTCGTCTTCCCCCGCGGTTGCGACCTCATGCCGTATTTTCTGCGATAACCCGGTTGTGAAACGGCGTCTCGCCCGCATCGTGGTCGTTGTCGCAAATGTCATTCTCTTTTCCCGGGGATTTATCGAAGGTGTTGTGAAGTCGCCTCCGAATTCCCGGGGATTTATTGAAGGAGTTGTGAATCGACTTCGAAGATGCTGCGCCGCATTCCGCAGCACCTTCGAGAGATTCCCGGCAAATCGCCCGAAGATGCGGTTCAGTCGCCGAAGATGCGCACCATTCCCCGTGCACTGAGCGCAACGAACCGACGGTGGGAATCAACCGAGCTGGCATGCATTTCTCACGTAGGGTGGGTCAAGCTCGCGCAAGTACAAGGTGCGTCAGCGCAAGCCGCTTTCGATGCTGGCCACACGCTGTACCGGCCCGAGACGTTTGCTGGAGAGCGAAGACCCACCGACGCTTGGGCTTGCTCGACGCACCCTACCTCAGCATGCGTAATCCGGGCTAGCGCTCCGGCAGCGACCAGCGCCAGTGCGTATCTCCGTTATAGCCATGTTTTTGGACGCTGATTCCCATCAGGTTTTTCGCGCTCCGCAGCATCCATTTGGATATTCCGCATTCCCGCCCCTGCTGGATGATCTCATTGGCCGGCTGGCTCCCGTTTGCCAGACTCGCCTGCAGCCAGTCCATCGCCTTCTGCAGTTTCCTGGCCTCCTTCTCCTCTTCCATCGCCCGATCGGCCGAGAGCCGCACCGGCTCCGGGTCCCAGGCCACCGTTCCCTCCGGGGCGATCCGCAGCCCCAGACCTTCGACGTCGGGGGCGAGGTTCATCTTCACCTG
>JBLMWR010000295.1:0-5575 GCA_050257335.1 Deltaproteobacteria bacterium
GACCTGCTTGAGCGGGACGAACTCGGAGCGGTCGCGGGGCCCCGACACGCGGGACTGGATTTCGAGGAACGATTCCTGATCGGCGAAATCCTCGACGACGATTACTCCCTCGTTCCCCGACGTGTACGTCCACATCCGCAGCTTCCCGGTCTTCTGTACGCGGGAGATGCTGGTGACGAGCTGATGCACGAACGCGGTGTACTTGTCCCACTCGATCCACTCGGCGCCCCAGTTGGGGGAGAGGTCGGAGGTGAACGCGGCCGTTTTCCCCAGCCCGTACCGCGTGACCGCCAGAATGGGGTCGATGTCGTCGTCTTCCTCTTTCTGGTCGGGCGGGACCTGCAGCACCGTGTTGGCCGGTTTCCCCTTGGCGGTGGTGATGACGTAGCCCTTGAGGGGCGGGAGCCCTTCGATCCCCTTGAGGATGCTGTTTTCGTCGATCGAGGCCACCTCCGGAGTGATGGTCTTGTTCTGAATCATGCTTCGCTTGAGGGTCTTCGATTCCTTGATGAAGATCGCCGGCAACTGATTGGGGTCCGAGGGATAGTAGTATCGTCCCCCCGTCATCGACGAGACGTTGCGCATGAGGCCAATTTCGTTTCCCCCGTGCGGGAAGATCGCCACCGTCGAGACGCTGACTTTCGCGTCGATGAATTCCTGAAGGAGCCCCGGCGGGGGCGGAGCCGGGTCGCCGTCGGAGATGATGATCATGTGTTTGGTCGCCGCGTCGCTCTTCTTGAGCCCCGCCAGACCCTTCCGCATTGTGCCGGCAAAGCTGGGCATGTCGCCCGGCGCGGCGGCGTTGATCTTGGGGACCATCTTCTCCAGTTCTCCGGCGGGAGTCAGCTCGAAGACCCACTTTTCCCCCCCCTCAAAGTCAATCACGCCGACTTCGTCCTGCGCTCCGAGCACCTTGATCGCCTGAATCGTGATCCGCTTGGCCCAGGTATTTCCCTCGGCGAATTCGCAAGTGTGCAGAATGATGACCAGGGCCCCCTTGGGAAGCACCTTTTTCTGCGAGATGTCCATCGTGACGGGAAGCGCCTCTTCGACCACGGTGCGGTGATAACCCCCCGGCCCGAAGCTGTTGGCCCCCCCCACCATCAGGAATCCGCTGCCGAAGTTGTAAACCGCGTCACGCATCGACGTGAGCTGGATCTGGTCGAAGGCGTCCGCCGGGGCGTTGACGAAGATGATGCAGTCGTAGGGGAGCAGCGAGGCCGTATCGCGGGGGAACTCATACGCCGTCCGCACTTCGACGACGTGCTTCGTCTCGCGGAGCGCCTCGGCGAGCGACTTCCAGTCGCGGGCTTCTCCCGCCGGGTCGGTGACCAGGAGCACCTTCCCTTCTCCTTCCAGGAAGAGCGAGTTGACGACCGTGTTGTTCTTGTCGATGTTGTCCTTGCCGCGCGGCGTCTCGATGCGGGCCGTGTACTCGTAATACCCGGGGTCGCGAAGCTGGATGGGAAAGGCGTAACGGTTCTTGCCGGCCTGAAACTTGACCGGCTCCTCGGCGATCTTGCGGCCGTTCTCTTCGAGGATGAGCTGCCCCTCGCCGGCCTGCAGCGAGGAAAGGACGATTCCGGCTTCGTAGCTTTCGCCCATCTTGACGAACTGCGGCAGCTCGAGGCGCTCCAGCCAGACTTCGTCGTCGATGCTGAACTGGATGGGAAGCACGTCCACCGTGATCCCCTTGGCCTTGAGGTCATCGACGATCCGGGACAGGTTCCCCTCGGTCTGCATGCCGTCGCTGATGAGGACGATGCGTCCCTGCGTCTCTTCGGGAAGCATGGCGGCGGCCAGCGACAGCCCCTGTTCGAGGTTCGTGGCTTCCTTGTCGATCAGCGAATTGAGGATGACGTTGTTGGCTTCGAGGGGGACGGTGGGCTTGGCAGGAAACTCGACCGCTGCATTCTTCCCGAAGATGACCAGCCCGGCCTGATCGGTGGGGGGCTTCTGCGTGGCGGTGGCCGCCACGAATTCGAGGGCTTTGGTGGTCGAGTTCTCATTAATCGAATCGGAAACGTCGAGGGCGTAGACGACGGACAGGACGTCGCTGGTGCGGACGGCCCGCGGCTCCGCGAGCAGAATCACGAACAGCCCCGCCACAAGCAGGCGGATTTCAAGGGCCACGACCGACCGCGTCCGCGCGAGGCCCGCGTAGCCTGCAAAGTGCAGCCACCACAGCCAGACCGTCGCGACCAGAAGCCCAAACGCCCCCGGACGGGCGAACAGCAGCTTGTGGGAGAGTTCGAGATACAGACAGACCGCCCCGAAGGCCGCCAGAAATACCACCAGCGGCAGCACCGCCCCCACCGTCACCCGCTGCCTCGGCGGCGGAAAGACGCTCCGGAGAATCCGCTTCAAGCTGGCGATGAACTTTTCCATCATGCGTTACGAAAGACGAATTCAACCGCGGATGACGCAGATGGCCGCGGATAATTACGGATCACCCACATCGTGTTTTTTCCCGGCCAACTGGTTTCCGCAGACCGGTACGTGATCCACACATTCATATTTGCCACCCGGAGCTTCGACAAACTTCCTGAATCTGACCGCGGATTTCGCGGATACGCGCGTCATCCGCGGTGAAATCTCTGTTGGTTCCTGCTAAAAGCCGGGCTGGGTCATCCGCGGTTCTCCTAACTTTCTTTAATCCCTGCTTCAAAAGCGCAGCTCGACCAGCCGGCGGTTGCCGGTGTCGGCGATGTAGAGGCGCGAGTGGCGGTCGAGGGCGATTCCCCACGGTGTCGAGAATTGACCTTCGCTCGAACCGGTTGATCCATACCGGCCCAGAAGCCTCCCTGAACGATCGAACTTCGAAACCCGCCCTGCGCCGTACTCGACGACGAAGAGGCTTCCCTCCTCATCCGCCGCAATGTCATACGGATAATTCAGGGCCGCGGATTCATTTCCGTCCGCCAGAATTTCCAGAAACTCCCCCTCATCCGAAAACACCTGGATGCGGCTGTTGAAGGCATCCACGACATACACCTTGCCGGCGAGCCACACAATCCCGCTGGGACGCTGAAACTCCCCCTTTTCGGTTCCAAACCCGCCGAACTGGAGCAGAAAGTTCCCCTGTTTGTCGAACTTCTGAACGCGGTCGTTGCTGCCGTATTCGCAGACGTAATAGTTTTCCGAATCGTCCTCGACGACGGCGACCGGGTAGATGAATTCGCCCGGATCGCGCCCCAGGCGCCCGTGCATCCCCAGCGCCTTCCCCTCGGCGTCGAAAAACACGACGCGGTGGTAGTGTGTGTCGGCGACCGCCAGGCGGCCGTCGCGGAACTGGCAGATCTTTTCGGGCTTCCCCTCCGCGTAGTCGGGCATCCACCACTGCCTCTGCAGTTTTCCGTCGCTGTCGTAGACGAGGACCCGCCCGGCATTGTCGAGAATGAAGATCTCCTGCTTGAGTCCGACGTGCACGGCGCGGGGGGCCGGCATCTTCACTCCCTCGGCGGGCATCGTCCAGCTCGTGAGACTGCGGACTTCGAGCTTCGGCTCGACGGCGTTGCCCGCCGCCGAATCGCACCCTGCCCCCGCCAGGCACAAAAGGAGCAGCGCCACGACTTTGACGACGACCCGCTGGCCGGCCCGCAGAACGTCCCCCGCCGGGCGATGGAATACGTGCTGCGTCCGTCCCGACCGTTCGTCAAGCAGTTCCGTTTCTCCGACGCTCCCCGAGAAAGTGGCCGACTGCACGACCAGCGTGCTCGCTTCGGCAGGCAGGACGGCCACCTGTTCGGGCCGATAACACCGGCATCCGACGGTATGTCCCGAAAGCCAGTCGGGCCGTTCCCCGTCGTCAATCCAGTTGGCCGGCCCGAGAGACCACGCCAGGTCGGGGTCGGGGGGATCATAATAGAGCTGTTTCACGCTGCCGGCGTACACGACCCGTCCCTCGGAAAGACAAACGACCTTTTGCGCCTCGCGAAGCACGACCTCGGGGGAATGTGTTGAAAAAACAATCGCCGTTCGCGCCGGGTCGCGGAAGAATTCCCTCAAAGCCTCCCAAAAGCGCCGGGCGCCGGCCGGATCGACGTGCACCAGGGGTTCATCGAGCACCAGCACGTTTGCCTCGCTTGCCAGAGCGCGCACGAGCGCCAGGCGGGCGCGCTCTCCCTGCGAGAGTTGATCAGGAAATGTCCCGATTTTGTCTGACAGGTCGAACGCCTTCAGCAGATTCTCGGGCCGGGCCCCGGCGGGCGAAACCGCCCAAACGTGTTGCTCCACGGTCAGATGCGCCCACAGCCCGCCATCGGGCGGGCCCCAGAAGAGCGGCAGCCGGTCGCCGGAGTGGTCGAGACGGGCGACGATTCTCCCCTGATCGGGTTGTTCGAATCCCACCAGGAGGTTCAAAAGCGACGTCTTTCCTGCGCCCGACTGCCCCAGGATTGCGGTGACCCCCGAGCCGATTTCGAGCGACACGTCCGCCAGCCGCTGCCGGGGGCGGCCGCAGAGCGTCACCCGCTCGAGTTTCCACACGGGAGCATTCATCGCCCGAACCAGCGGAAGAGAAACCGGCGCGACGCCGACGCCAGGACGAAAAGCAGCGCCGGAACGAACACGGCGAGAAAGACGAGGGCCGAGAGGACCGCATTCTTTCCAAAGTGCATTTGATTGTACAAAGTCACCGGAGCCGAAACTATCGTCACCGGCGCCACGAGATAGGCGATCGTCAGGTCGAGATAGGCCCAGTACGTCAGCAATGCCACGCTCCAGAATTCACCGCGCCATTGCAGTTGCCAGGCCAGCTCGCGCGCCGCAGCGCGGACGGCACGCGCGGGCGATCGGCCGAGCAGCCGGGCCAGGTGCACTCCCTCCCGGCCCGGGCTCGACGACAACATGAGCCGCAGCACCAGCGCCCTGGGCAGCAGGAATAAGGTCAGCCCGCCGGCCAGCGCCAGCGGAGTCTTGTACAGGACGTGCAGATACGGCAGTTGCAACAGCCGGATGATCGCCAGGCTCAAAACCAGCGATCCGAACAGTCCCGGGAGCGCACACGCCGCGACTGTCGCGCGCGCCAGTCGGGACGGGCGGGCGTTCTGCAGCAGCGGCGCAGCCGCGAGCGAGCTGGCGATCGCGGCGGCGAGAGCATATCCGGCACCGATCAGGATCTCCCGCATCAGCGACCTGAGCTGATCTGTGTTGCGCGCGACGCGTGCCAGCCCGTCGAGTGTTCCCTGACCCACGAGAAGCGCGGGGATTATGACGACTAAGCCCGACGCGAGAAGCAGGAACATCAAGTCCCCCGGCAGTCGTCGCCGTGCCGATGACGTTGAATCTGATTCCCGCGCCGCCGACAGCGATCGATTCGCGACGATCCACCACGCGACCGGCGCCAGGACGACGATCTGGCATACCGCGGGGAGGATCACCAGCCGGAGGGACTCGCCGAGAGCCAGGCCCTGCACCTGGGCGTCGAAGAGCCACACCGTCCAGGCCGGCCGGCCGATCAACGAGACCAGCTCGAAGTCCTGGAAGGAAACGAGAAACATGAGTGCCATGGCGGACAGAGCTGCATGCCAGCGGCTCCGCAGGGCGAATGGCAGCCTACCCAGCACTTGCGTCG
>JBLMWR010000296.1:0-5349 GCA_050257335.1 Deltaproteobacteria bacterium
GCGCTGGTGCCCCCCTGACGTGCTCACTTCGGGCTGCACCCAAAAACATCTAACCTGCATTTCTCACGTAGGGTGGGTCAAGTTCGCGCAAGTCCAAGGTGCGTCGGCGCAAGCCGCGTTCGATACCGGCCACGCGCTGTCAACGCGCGAGGCGGTTCCTGGCGAGCGAAGACCCACCGACGCTTGGGCTTGCTTGACGCACCCTACCTTCCTGCGAGAAATCCGAGCTAAGCGCCAGCCGATCCGGGACGGACAATCAACAGGCGACGGCCAGGAACGGGCCGACGAAAGCAAATGACGGGCAGGTGAGAAACCTGCCCCACGGGCGCGGCGAACCAAAATGCCCACTCTTCATTTCACCATGCCGACTTCAATCCTGGCAATTCCAGATTGCGAAATCTGGAAAGCCCGCGAACGGAATTTGTGAAATATTTTCCAGATTTGGATTTTTTTTCCAGATTTGGGGCCGCCTCCTGTACAAGCGGCATCCTGCTGCTTTCGCCATTCCGCAACCCAATCGTGACTGGCGTCGAAACCTCGTCTCGCGGAGCGAGACGACTGCATTGTAGTCATCTCGGTCCTCCGAGATGGTCTGTGGACGTGGCCCGCGCGACTGGCGTCGGCAGACCGGAAACCCCCAACCGCTGGCACCCGTTGAGGCCGTGGGCCAACGTGACTGCGGCGCGGCGGAGTCGCTCCTGGTTCGGTAGTGGATACGGCGAGGGACGCACAGACCTCGTCTCGCGGAGCGAGACGACTACATTACCGGGCGATCTCGATGTGCCGCGTTTCGCGGAGGACGTTGACCTTGATTTCGCCGGGATACGTCAGCGCCTGTTCGATGGCTTTGGCCACGTCGTGGGCCATGCGGGCGGCTTCGCGGTCGTTGACCTGTCTGGCGTCGACGACGATGCGGATTTCGCGGCCGGCCTGCACGGCGAAGGCGTGTTCGACGCCGGGGAATCCGCACGCCAGGGCTTCCAGCTCCTCCAGGCGCTTGACGTATTTTTCGAGCGTCTCGCGGCGGGCGCCCGGCCGGGCGGCCGAGATGGCGTCGGCCGCCGCCACCAGGACCGTATAGATGTAATCGACGCGGATGTCGTCGTGATGCCCCCGCGCGGCGTGCACGACTTCGGGGCCTTCGCCATAGCGCTTCAGCAGCTCGGCGCCGACGGCCGGGTGCCCCCCCTCCATCTCGTGGTCGGCCGCTTTGCCGATGTCGTGCAGAAAACCGCAGCGGCGGGCGAGTTTGCCGTCGAGGCCCAACTGCTCCGCCAGCATCCCGGTGAGAAACGCGACTTCGATCGAGTGCCGCAGGACGTTCTGGCTGTAGCTGGTGCGGAAGCTGAGCCGGCCCATCAGGTCGATCAGCTTGTCGTGCAGTCCGTGAATCCCCACTTCCTGGGCCCCTTCCTGGCCGAGCCGGCGGACGTGGACTTCCATTTCCTTCTGCGTTTCGGCGACGATCTCTTCGATGCGCGACGGATGAATGCGGCCGTCCTGGATGAGTTTGACGAGGGCCAGTTTGGCCGTTTCGCGGCGGACGGCGTCGAAGGCCGAGACGATGACGACGCCCGGGGTGTCGTCGACGATGACGTCGACGCCGGTGGCCTTTTCGAACGCGCGGATATTGCGTCCCTCGCGGCCGATGATTCGCCCCTTCAGCTCGTCGCTGGGGATATCGACCGACGAGACGGTGGTTTCGGAGGTGTGGCCGGCGGCGTAGCGTTGCACGGCCATTCCGATGATTTCCCGCGCCATCTTGTCGCAGTTGGCCTTGAGCTCCTGCTCGTGCTTGAGGATCACCGCGCCGGTTTCGTTGCGGAGCTCGGTGGCGAGGCGCGCCAGCAGCATGTCCTGGGCCGTCTGCGGGGTCAGCCCGCTGATCTTGTACAACTGGTCCTGCTGCTGCTTGAGGACCTGCTGCAGCTCGGCGTCGCGGGACTCGACCGCCTCACTGCGTTCGGCGAGCTTGCGCTGGGTGAGCTCGAGCATCCGCTCTTTTTTGGCGATGTCCTGCTGCTGCTCGTCGAGAGTCGTTTCGCGGCGGTCGAGGCGGCGTTCCTGGTCGCGGAGCTCGTCGCGGGCGTGGTTCAGTTCCTTTTCGAGCTCCTCGCGGCGGGCCAGCAGTTCTTCCTTGCCGGCCAGCTCCTGCGACTTGCGAATATTGTCAGCGTCGCGCTGGGCCTGGGCCAAAATCTCGTCGCGTTTCTGAAAGGCAGCCCCGCGGATCTGCCGTTCGAGGAACCACCCGATTCCCAATCCGACGACCAGGCACACCAGCCCGACCACCAATTCTGTCCCCATGGACGGTCTTCCTTCTCCGAATGCGCTCGAGAGGAACCGGATGATGGGAACGGCGCGGAAGGCCGCAGCCCGCCGCTCCCGGACCCGCGCTTCGCGGCCGGAGGGGGAACCCGAGCGGTGGCGATCAGGTCAGGCGTCGCGGCGAAGGAAAATCTCGGGTCCTGCGCCATGCCAGCGCAAGGGGCGCTGCACGGGAAGGGGTGGACAGCCAGCCGAACGTGCCGGCTCCGGAATCGGGATTCCGGAACCCCACAACAGCGACCGTGAGACAGCATCCAACCGTGCGGAATCGAGATCGACGCTCAACGGCATGGCGCTCAAGCGGAAGGTGCCTGTGCGCGTCGGCTGAAAAACGAACATCCCCGCGACCTGTCGGAAACAGTATCGGAGGAGTCGCAGAATCAATGCCAGACAGAGCATGATGACGTTGTTCTGCATCCCGGGATTCCCGCGTAACCTGAATCGTAACGACTCGAGAAGTGAATTTGCCCCAAAAGGCTCATTCGATTTCCGCCCCCCGGATGCAAGAATCACCCGGAGTCCCTCGTGTTGTTTCAAGGGTTTACGTCACCCTATACTATCACAGTCGCCGGCGCGGTCAACCATCGTCGAAAAAGTCGCGCCGTCCGTGCGGCGGAACGTAGAGATCGCCCCCGCGTGCCGGTGGGTTCATCCCCCCGGTGGCAACATGCCAGGAGCCATCGATGACCCGGCACCCACTGACCAACCATCTCGCCCGTGAAATCGCCGGCCTGCCTCCGCCGCGCCGCCTGCTGGTGGCCGTCTCGGGTGGGGCCGACAGCGTCGCCCTTCTGCGGGGGCTGTACGAGCTGGAGGACGAGCTGAACCTGGCATTGCACGTGGCGCATCTCGATCACCAGTTGCGGGGCCAGGCGGCCCGCGACGATGCCGACTGGGTCGAGCGCCTGTGCCGGACGCTGGGCATCCCGTGCACCATCGGCCGGGCCAACGTCGCCGGCCTCGCGCCGGGTACCGGCCGGGGAATTGAAGAGACCGCGCGCGACGAGCGCCATCGCTTTCTCGAAGAGACGGCCACCGTGCACGATTGCCGGGCAATTGCCCTGGCGCATACGGCCGACGATCAGGCCGAGACAATCCTGCACCATATTCTGCGGGGGACGGGGCTGTCGGGGCTGCGCGGCATTCCGCGCGAGCGGGCGCTCGGGTCCGGGGTCCGGCTCGTGCGTCCGTTGCTGGATGTCGAACGGAGCGTGGTGCTGGATTACCTGGCGCGCCTGGGCCAGGACTATCGCGAAGACGAAGCGAACGGGGACGAAGCGTATACCCGCAACCGCATTCGTCATCAGTTGCTCCCGTTGCTGGGCAAAGTGTACAACCCCCACATCCGCGAGGCGCTGCGGCGGCTCGGGGAACAGGCGGCCGGGACGCAATCCGCGATCGAAATGCTCGCCGCCGACGTGCTCGAACGGGCGCTCGATTCATCGACCGCCGAAGTATGCCGGCTGAAATGGCAGCCGCTGGCCGGCGTCCCCCGGCACCTGGTCCGCGAGATGCTGGCGCAGCTCTGGCGGCGGCAGAACTGGCCGCGCCAGAAAATGGGTTTCGAGCACTGGGAGGAGCTGGCCGAGATCGCGCTGTGCGGAGGTGCCGCGACTTTCCCCGGCAGTGTCGACGCCCGCCGGGAGGGAAAGTGGCTGGTGATCCGTGCGGCTGGTGTCCGTATTTGAAGCTGCGACGTAAAGGGGTAATTGTCCGGAGCGCCTGGCGGCAGTCAGCACCCCGCTGCTGATCCTCCGTCCGCGCCCGCTTGATTGCGGCCTGGAAAACGGCTAGAAAAGGAGGCACTTGAACGCCTCAGCCGCCGCCGGAATCGGCGTCGCGAAGTGGAAAAGTTTTGGACGACCTTGCCACGCTGAACCATTTCGCCGTCGCCAGTGTCGAGATCTGCGTACCGCCGGGTGGAGAACCCCGGCGGTTTCTCGTTACCGGCGGTGAGAAGGACGATGGCCATGAAACATTTCGACTCGATGAGCCGGCTTTCGGCCGGGGACCTGCACGACATCCTGCGTCTGGCGGCCGACGTCAAGGCGCGATTCCGCGTCGGGGACCGCCCCCGCCTTCTCGCGCAGCGCGTGATGACCCTCGTCTTCGAGAAGCCGTCGTTGCGGACGCGGGTCAGTTTCGAGGCGGCCGTCGCGCAGCTCGGAGGGTCGAGCCTGTTTCTCACCTGTGCCGAGGCGGGGCTGAACGGCCGCGAATCGGTCGCGGATGTGGCCCGCGTGCTGGGGGCCTATTCCGACTGGATCGTGATGCGGACGTTCTCGCACCGGCTGGTGGATGAGTTCGTCAAATATGCCGGGTGTCCGGTGATCAACGGGCTGTCGGACATGGGACATCCCTGCCAGGCGCTCTCGGACCTGCTGACGATTCAGGAAGTGTTCGGGAGCCTCCCCGGGAAGACAGTCGTTTTCGTGGGGGACGGCAACAACGTCGCCCGCTCGCTGGCGCGGGGGACGGCGCTGGCGGGGATGAAGTTCGTGGTCGCCTCGCCCCCGGGGTATGAACTTTCGGCCGATTATCTGACGAAACTGAGACAGGACATTCCCGCGGCCGACGTGACGCAGACGAGCGACCCGCGCGCGGCCGTCGCGCGGGCCGACGTGGTGTACACCGACGGGTGGGCCAGCAAGGGCCAGGAAGCCGAACAGGAAAAGCGCAAGCAGATTTTCGCCCCGTACCAGGTGAATGCGGCGCTGATGGCGGCGGCCCCGAAAACGGCAAAGTTCATGCACTGCCTGCCGGCGCGGCGAAATATGGAAGTCACCGACGAGGTCCTGGACGGCCCGCAGAGCATCGCCATCCCGCAGGCCGAAAACCGCCTGCACGGCGCCCGCGGCATTCTGCTGTGGCTTCTGGGGATCACTTCGGTGTGACAGTGAACAGCCGTAGCGGAATTCGTGAGAATTCCGTTCGTGGAGCAGTGAAGAATCGTAGCGGAATTCGTGAGAATTCCCTTCGTGGAGCGGATTTTGGAATTCTCTGCCGTACTGCGACGCGTGG
>JBLMWR010000297.1:0-7184 GCA_050257335.1 Deltaproteobacteria bacterium
GGAGCCGGGCGTGAGGGTCGAAAGCGCGAGGTACACGCTACGGTTGGCGGACGTCGAGGCAGACGATCTCGCGGTCGTCGCGCAAATAAAGCAGACCGCCGGCAAGGGCGGGGGCCTGGCGGGTTTTGCCGAGGATCCGCTTCCGGCCCAGTTCTTCGAAGCGTTTCGGCGTGGCGGTCGCCACGACCAGTTCCCCCTGCATCGTGCTCAGAAAGAGCTTGCCGTCGGCGGCGATCAGGTTCCCTTTGCCGAAGCGCAGCTCTTGCCATTGCCGCTCGCCGGTGGACGCGCTCACGCAGGTGAGGTGCGTGACGGGGCCGGCGCTGCCGACGTTGTCGAAGCCGTAGAGATTGCCGTCCAGCAAAATCGACGTCTGCCATTCATTGCGGAGGACGCTTTTCGGGCCGTGCGAAGCCCATACCTCATCAACCGCAAACTTCTTGTCGCCCTGCGGTTTCAACGCCAGCAGCACCGAGCCGTGGTTTTCACCTGCCGAGAGAAAAACGTTGCCGTCGATCGCCAACGGCGTGGCGATGTTGCAGTTGAAGTCGGTCTCATAGGGATAGCTCCACCGCTCGGATCCTGTCGCCGGATCGAGACCAAACGCGCCGGCACCATGAAAGACGACGAGTTGCTCGCCGCCGGCGACTTTCAGCAGCGCGGGGGAGGAATATCCGGGGGGAAGGTCTTTGCCGGCGGTCCAGGCGACCGCGCCGGACTTGCGATCGAACGCCGCCACCGTTGCCTCGGGCGCGCCGGCCATGATGATCACCCGGTCGCCGATGATGAGCGGCGAGCAGGCCATACCGTAATCAGTCGGCTTTCCGCCGAATTGGCTGACGACGTTCGTTTGCCACGCAATCGCGCCGTCGGCGGTCTTCAGGGCCGCGAGAATCCCTTCGCCGGTGAAGGCATAGAGCATGTCGTCGGCGATGGCCGGCGTCGCGCGGGGGCCGTCTCCCATCTGGTTTTTGTATGCCGGGGCGACGCCGGTTTCCCACTGCCCCGCGCCGGTTTTCGCGTCGAGGCAAAGAACCCATTGCCGGTCGGCCTTCTGGACCAGTGTGTACAGCTTGCCCCCCCGGATCGCCAGCCCCGACATTCCCACGCCTCCCACCACGCGCCACACTTCGCGGGGACCATCCTTGGGCCACGCGGTCAAGAGGCCCGTCTCGCGCGAGATGCCGTTCCGGTCGGGACCGAGAAACTGCGGCCAGCCGAAGCTGCCGCCGGCAGGTTCGCCGGGCTTGCCATCCTGTCCCCAAGCAGCGCCGGCGGCGAGGAGCAGCGCCGTGAATCCGATGAGAATGCGATACATCATGCCTCCTGAAAGTGAGCAAGCCAACACAGACGTGGGGATTGTGACGACGCGCGTTCGGCGATGAATATACCGTGCGTCAGGTGGCAGGGACAGGGGATCGTGCAGTTATCGTCGCGCTTGTTACACTGAGGTTGCGCGCGAAGCCGGTGATGTCCCGGTGCCGCGCCAGAAACACGTCGTGGTGCCGTGCGGGCCGGTACAGGCGTTACGCTGAAAGCGTTGTGCAGCCCTGCGCAGGGCAGCTCGACGAAGTCGGGCTGCCCTGCGTCACTAGTGCTTTATCAAAGATAAAAGTCAGGTTGTAGCCACGCTCGCCAGAGCGTGGGAAAGCATCCCATACAGACTCAACCCCCACGCTCTGGCGAGCGTGGCTACCCGCAAATCAAGGTTTGACAAAGCACCAGCAAAATGAACGGCACGAACCCTGAAAGGGTTCCACAAGAATTCAACTCCAGATGGAAGAGGTGCAACGGCCGACGGGTCGCACGGACGGTGACGCCCCTGCTCAACTCTTTCAGAATTGGCGCGGGGAACAATACCAGGGTCGTCCACCACAGGCGGACAACCCTCGGCTGCGCTGCCAAACTCCTGCGGGGTAGACTCGAATTGCGGCTGACATTCAATTGACTGCATCAACACTTCTTTATATATGTGGAAGGTGGATTTTTTCGGGCATTCCTCCTGATCCCGGTGCCGAAGAGGAATGCTGGCCACATTCCTCGCGTAGTCGCGGAAATGGCGAGTTCTTCGGGGAGAGTCGATGCACGTGGGCCCTTCCATCTCCCGAATGCGGCCGGCGATCTTGCTGTGCGCGGAGCTGTTGCTTCTCTCAGGCCGGTTGGAAGCTGCTGTCCGCGTCTCGCCGCCGGCAGTCGTCCTCGCGAGTCCCGAGGGTTCCGAGCAGCTTCTCGTCTCCGATCTTCAGGCCGACGGCCGAACCATCGACCTGACCCGTTCCGTCACGTACAAAGTTGTGGCTCCGCCGGTGGTCCGCGTCGATCCGGCGGGTATGATCTATCCGCTGGCGGAAGGAAAGACCGAAATCATTATCCGGCAGGGGACGGCGCAGGCGCGTGTCCCCGTCGAAGTCCGCGACATCGCCAACCCGCAGCCGATCGCGTTCGAGCAGCAGGTCGTGCCCATTCTCACCAAGGCCGGATGCAATTCGGGAGGATGCCACGGCAAGGCGGAAGGGCAGAACGGCTTCAAGCTGAGCGTCTTCGGCTCGAATGCCGCCGCCGACCATGACGCGCTCGTCAGCGAGGCCCGCGGCCGGCGCATTTTTCTGACCGACCCGGCGAACAGCCTGCTGTTGCGCAAGGCCGATGCCGAGCTGCCCCACGGTGGCGGCCGGCGGATCGACAAGGGAGACCGCCGCTACCAGAGGCTCCTGCGGTGGATCGTCGAGGGGGCGGCGTTTTCGGGCGATGCAGGTCGTGAAGTCGTGTCGATCGGCGTCGAGCCACAGCAGCAGATTCTCGCGCCGAACGGAATGCAGCAACTGCGCGTGACGGCGGTCGAGCGCTCGGGCCGGCGTTATTGCGTGACGGCCGAAGCCGAATACGACTCGAACGCCAAGACGATCGCCACCGTCGATCGGCAGGGATTGGTGCGGGCCGATGCCATTCCGGGGGAAGCCGCGATCCTCGTGCGCTATCTGGGCCGCGTCGCCGTCTGCCGGATCACGATTCCGCGCTCGGGCGTACAGTTCGTCCGGCCGCCCGAGAACAACTTCGTCGACCGCCTCGTGTGGGACAAGCTGCAGCTTCTGGGAATCCCTCCCAGCGGGCTGGCCGACGACGCCACGTTTCTCCGCCGCGTGTACCTGGATACCATCGGCACGCTCCCCACGGCCGCCGAGGCGCGGGACTTTCTCGCCGACGCCGATCCCAACAAGCGGCCCAAGCTGATCGATCAGCTCCTCGCCCGCGAGGAATACGCCGACTTCTGGACGCTCCGCTGGCTGGACCTGTTGCGGGTGGACAAAGACCGGGTGACGCCGCAAGGGGCGGTGGCGATGGCGCGGTGGCTGCGGCGGCAGTTTTCCGAAGATCGACCGTACGACGCCTTCGCCCGCGACGTGCTGACGGTCGTGGGGCCGACGCAGGCGGAAGGCCCGGGCTCCTTTTATAAGGTGCTCGACACGCCGGAAGTCGTGGCCCGGTCGATCAGCCAGTTGTTCCTGGGAGTCCGCATCGAATGCGCCCAGTGCCACCATCACCCCTCCGAACGCTGGGGCCAGGATGACTATTACGGCCTGGCCGGGTTCTTCACGGGCGTCGTCCGCAAGACGCTCCCTTCCGGGCGAATGGCCCTCTTCCCGCAGGGAGGAACCGATCTGAAACATCCGCGGACCGGTGAACTGGTCCCCACTCACGCGCTCGGGGCGCCGCCGGCTGACCTGACCCGCGTTTCCGACCGCCGCATCGCGCTTGCCGACTGGATGACCGCTTCCGACAATCCGTTTTTCGCGACGGCCATCAGCAACCGGCTCTGGGCGCACTATTTCGGGCGCGGGCTGGTCGAACCGATCGACGACCTGCGGGCCACGAACCCGGCCACGAACGAGCCGCTGCTGGCCGCCCTCGCCGCTCATATTCGCGAAGTGAAATTCGACCTGAAGGCGTTCACCCGCACGCTCCTCACCTCGCGGGCCTACCAGCTTGAATCGCAGGGGAACGAAGCGAATGCCGGCGACGAGCAGAACTTTTCGCACGCGGCCCACAAGGCGCTCCCCGCTGAAGTGCTGCTCGACGCCCTGTGCGAGGTCACCGGGGTCCCCGAGAAGTTCAATGGCTGGCCGGAAGGGTACCGGGCCATTCAAATCTGGGATAACCGGATGCCGTCGTACTTTTTCCGTATATTCGGACGCCCCGTCCGGTCGAGTGTCTGTGAATGCGAGCGGAGCAACGAACCGAGCATCTCGCAGGCGCTGCACCTCATGAATTCGCATGAAGTGATGGAGAAAATCCGGGCGCGGACGGGCCGGGCCCGGCAACTGGCCGACTCCGGCATGGAGCCCGCCGCGATCATCGACGAGTTGTACCTGGCGGCCCTCGCGCGGCACCCGCGCGATGACGAGCGGGGGCTTTTGCTGAACGCCTTCGCGCGGGAAGAAGGCGGACGCCGGGCCGCGGTCGAAGACGTGTTGTGGACGCTGCTGAACACGAAGGAGTTTCTTTACAATCACTGATCCTGCAGGACGGCCCTTCCGAGCCGTCTCAAGATGCCGGACGGCCTGGAAAGGCCGTCCGGCAATCCGGTGAGACGACTGCTTTTGCAAGGTCGCACAGGGAGACAATCATGTTCATCGACTTCGGTAAAACCGGACGCCCGTTCTGTGATGGCGTCACCCGCCGGCGGATGTTGCGCATCGGCGCTTCGGGACTCATCTCCGGCCTCACGCTGCCGCGGCTGATGCAACTCGAAGTCGAAGCGGGGACGGACGACTCCGCGCCCGCGAAGGCGTGCATCTTCCTCTTCCTCGAAGGGGGCCCCAGCACGATCGACATGTGGGACCTCAAGCCCGACGCCCCCGCCGAGATCCGCGGGCCCTTCAACCCCATCGCCACGTCCGTTCCGGGGACGTTCGTGGGCGAGCACTGCCCCTTGAGCGCCAGGATCGCCGACAAGTTCACGATCCTCCGCAACCACAGCCACAACGACAACGGCCACAACACCGGCTACCACTACGTGATGACCGGTTACAAGGCCGATTTCGCCGACGGCGAGTCGCGCGTTCCGAACAACGTCCTCTATCCGTCGATCGGCTCGATCATTTCCCGCGAACTGGGCCCACGGACGACCGTGCCGCCCTATGTGAATCTCCCCGATCCGATGGCTGCCGGAGGGCCGGGGTTCTATGGTTCGGAATATGCGCCGTTCGTCATTGAATCCAATCCCGTGCAACCCGACTTCGAAGTGAAAGACCTGCGCCAGGTGGAGGGGATCGATTCGACGCGCCAGAATTTCCGCCGGCAGCTCCTGGCCAATATCGAGCAGCTCGAGCCGCAGCGGAAGGGAAAGGGACGCCCCGACGCGATGGCCACCTATTACCAGAAGGCCCGGGACCTGATGACTTCGCCCGAGGCCCGCAAGGCGTTCGACATTCATGCCGAGCCCGAGTCGGTTCGAAAATCGTACGGCTACACGTCGCTGGGGCAGTGTGCGCTTCTGGGCAGGCGGCTGGTCGAGGCCGGGTGCCGCTTCGTGGGGATCGATCACGGCGGCTGGGACGCGCACTCGACCGTGTTCCCGAGCCTCGAAAAAGACATGCTCCCGCATGCTGATCGCGCCTTCAGCGCTCTCGTCACCGACCTCGAGCAGCGCGGCATGCTCGACTCGACGCTGGTGATCATGATGGGGGAAATGGGGCGGACGCCGCGGATCAACACGGCCGCCGGCCGCGACCACTGGTCGCCGGCGCAAAGCGTGCTGTTCGCCGGCGGCGGAGTGAAGCCCGGTCAGGTGCTGGGGGCCACCGACAAGTACTGCATGTACCCGACCGCCGACCCGGTGGGAGTGCACGACATTTTGCGGACGCTGTTCCACCAGCTTGGGATCGACACGACGAAAACATATTACACGCCGCTGGGCCGCCCCGTCCCCATCGTGGACGGCGGCCGGGTGGTCCCGAATCTGGTGTGACGCTCCCGTCCGTAGCATGGGCTTCTCAGCCCGTGCGTAATTCTTGGATTTGCGCGATGGATGATGAGGGGAAATCGAACGTGCGTGCATCACGTCTTTCGGACGGGCCAGGAAGCCCATCCTGCGGGCTGCTCGGTGCCATTCTTCTCCTCTCGGCGTCCCCCGCCTTTGCCCAGCGGATTCCCGATCTGGGGTACATGTTTCCTCCGGGGGGCCGCACGGGGTCGACCATCGACGTGCGCCTGGGGGGCTACGACTGGACTCCCGACATGGAGTACTTCGTGCTCGATCCGCGGGTGCAGCTTGCGCCCCTCGGGCCCCCGGGAGATCTCATCATCCCTCCTCCGCCGTACTGGTTCGGGCCCAAGGGAAAGCTCCCCGCGATTCCGCTGGCGCGCGAGGTTCCCGCAAAACTGACGATACCAGCGGGGATGCCGCCGGGACTCGTCTACTGGCAGGCGGCTAACGCCAACGGCGGTACGGCCACGGGCCTTTTCGTCGTCGGCGACGGACCCGAAGTCGTCGAAGACGAGCGCCGCCGCGAGCCGCAGTCGCTGACGGAATTGCCTGTCACCGTTTCCGGCCGGCTCTCGAAGATCGAAGAGGTCGACGCCTATCGCTTCACCACGCCGAAGGCCGGCCCGATCACCTGCGACCTGGCGGCCCGCAGGCTCGGGGCGAACTTCCATGGCGTGATCGAGGTCCGCGACAGGGCCGGCCGCATGGTTGCCGATGCCGTCGACGGCGAAGGGCAGGACGTCGCCCTGACGTTCGCCGCGGAGGCGGGGGGCGAGTACGTCGTCAGCGTCCGCGACATCGACCACGCCGGGGATCGGTCGTTCGTTTACCGCCTGGGCATCACTTCCGGCCCGCGCGTCGTGGCGGCGATACCCGCGGCCGGGCGGCGCGGCGAGACGCGGCCTGTGGAATTCGTCGGGATCGGTGTCGCGACGGGGGCTGCGCGGCTCGAATCGGTGACGAAGCCGGTCACATTTCCGGCTGACGCCGCAGCGACCGCGATCAACTATCGCCTCGAAACCCCGTTCGGAACGGCCTCCGCTTTTACGCTACTGGTCACCGATCTCCCGGAATCGGCCGATCCGCTGCGAACCGACGATGCGCCGCGAGCACTCAACTTGCCGGCTGGTGTGACCGGCGTTCTCGACCGGCGGTTCCGCGAAGACCGCTACGAGTTCGCCGCGAAGAAAGGAGAAGT
>JBLMWR010000298.1:0-8028 GCA_050257335.1 Deltaproteobacteria bacterium
ACCGGGACTTTGGCGTTTCCGCCCGCGTCGGTCGTCACCTCCTGCTCAAAAGCCACGTCCCCCAGCTCCCACGAATTGGGATTCGACGGATCGGGGGGCGGCGTCTCCGTCTTGCCGCCGCGAAAATGAGGAAAGTACCGCGGTCCCGAGAGCGGCGGACGGTGTACCTTCTCAGGCTGTTTCAGCGCGTAAACCTTCAATGTCCCCTTCGCCGACTGCCCGTCACCGTCCAGCGTCGTCGTTCGGACCCTGATCTCAACCGGCTTGTCGGCGACCTGCCATTCGTCGGCCGTCAGCGTCGCCGCCAGGGCCGTGTAACCGACGTTGATGCTTCGATTCCCCGACCGCGTCTCGCCCGTGGTGTCTGTGACGTCGGCGGAAATCGCAAAGTGGAACGTCGGCTCGCTGCTGGGGGCGACCGACAGATCGGGCCGCGCGGTAAACTCGATTTCGAACGTCCCGTTGGCTGCGGTCGTCGCCGTGCCGTGGGCGATTTCCTGACTCGCCCCAGGCTGGGGGGGCATCCACCAGCACCGCCAGGACCACCACAGGGGAAAGCGGACCTGCCGGACGACGCGCCAGCGGACCTTCGCGCCGTCGATCGCCGCCCCGGTGTACGCCGCCGCTTTCCCCGTGACTTTCACCTGCGCGTTCAGCCGCGCCGCTTCCTTCGGCGGCTCGAGCGTCACCTGGAACTTCGGCCGCTTGTATTCCTCGACGCTCACCTGCGTCGCGCCGGCCGGTTCGCCGTCCACGCGGATCGTCATCCGGCCCATCAGCCGGTCGCGCGGCGCGGTCACGCTGCCGCTGATGCTGCCGTAGTCGTTGCTCTTGAGCTTCAGCCGCTCGATCTCCTTGCCGTTGACGTCCTGGAACACGACCGTCACGGCGCGTCCCTTGATGATCTTGTAGTTGTCCTGGTTCTGGTCGATCGCCACGCAGATCCCCTTGAACTGGATCGTCTGCCCGGGGCGGTACAGGGCGCGGTCGGTAAAAAACACAGTCCGCTCGAAGGGCTTTGCCGAGGTGTCCTGGCGGTTGACCCAGTAATAGTTGTATGACGAGAGCGCCTGCCCCTCGTAGGCCGCGTGCAGCAGCATCGCGTTCCGCTGATCTCCCGCGAAGCGGAACAGGCCGTTCTGGTCGCTCTTGACGGGAGCCACGGCAATCAGCTCGTTGCGGTTGCCGCGATACCAGCCGCGAACCGTCGCCCCCGCGATCGGTTCCCCGCTGATCGCATTCAGCACGAACCCCTCCAGCACTCCCTCCCCCTGCCGCGTGCGGATCACCAGCGCCAGGTCGCTCACCCAGAACTCGGCGAACGAGACCTGGTTGTCTCCCAGATCGAACTTTTCGTTATGGCTGGCGATCACATAATACGAACCGGGCTTCAGCTCTTTCGGAGCCGGCAACTGTTCGACGCGCTGCTGATAGTCCTTCGTCGCGGGAAGATCGGCCGACCAGGCCAGCACCGGCTTGGCGCGCAACAGCGCCTGCCGCTGGTTCTGATCCAAATTCTCCGGCTGCCCGCGCTGCGAGCGGGCGTATTCCTCGAAGTCGAAGGGAACGACGCGCAGCCAGATCTTCGTCACGTTGCGGTAGGTGACATCGATCGTCGGCAGCGGCTGATTCCAGACCCGTTCGGTCGCCACCTGCGACTGGCGGGATTCGATCTGCTGAATCAGGTTGTAACACTGCCGCCCGCCGATGCTGCTGGGAAACCTCCCCAGCCCCTCCTGCGCGATCTTCCGCGCCTCGACCAGGTCCCCCTCTCCCTGGACGGCCACGGCCAGGTCGAACAGGGCGCGGGCCGAGATTTCATGATCGGTGAATTTGTCGGCGAAGCGCCGCAGCGCCGCCTTGAAGCGCGCCGTCTTCTCTTCGCCGAACGCCTTGTTGTTCCCGAATTCGAGCCGCGCAAGGTCGGCGTCCAGCAGGGCCGAGCGGTCATCGTCCTTCTGGTGGAAGCGGATCAGGTCCTGGTACAGTCGGATCGCCTTCAGAGTCTTCGAATCCTCGTCGCCGGTCTCCGGTTTCCACGCGAGGAAGTCGGTGGCGTCGGCAAAGATGGGGCTGTCGGCCGAGAGGTCGAAGGCGTCTTCCTGCCGGGAGGCAGCCTGTTCCCCCGCGGCATAGAACTCCAGCGCGTTGTGCGCCAGAAAATCGTAGAGCGTCGGCCGGTAACTGTCGGGGGCAGTCCCCTTTTCGAGGAGATCGTTGTAGTCGGCGATCGGAATCTTCTTAAGGGCGTCGGCCGAGGCGAGCACCTTCTGAAACTGCTTGTCAATCTCGGCGAGGATCCGCGGCAGGTCCCAGGTGGTGAAATCTTCGCCAGGCGGGGCGGCTGTCTGCGTCCGCTGCATGAACCGCCAGCGGTTCTGCTGGAAGTAATGCCAGTACCAGTTGGCCTGGATCGCCTCCAGCACCGGCTTCATCTCGGCCGGTGCCTTGTCGATCTCGGCCCGCATCCGCCTGATCTTTTCTTCGGGCTTGTTCCCCTGGATATTCCCCTCCAGTGCGATCTTCCTGCCGATGGCCTTCACCGCCTCGGCGTATTTCTTCTCCTTGATTGCCCCGTCGATGATGGGCTGCAGCTTCTCGATCGCCGTCCTGGGGAGCCCTTTCTTCATGGCGTCCTCGACTTCCTTCCATAATGCGTCCCGCGGCGCGGCAAGAACGGAAATCGTGAGCAACGAAACCACCAGGGCGAGCGCGAGATGCCGATTTTTCATGATATAACTTTCAGACATCTAAAGTAGCATGGGCTTCCCAGCCCGTGCGTTGGTTCTTTCCGCGATCAATCATGCCCAGTGTTCAAGCGTGCGAATGCGCCCGTAGATTACCCGCAGGGGATATGGACGTTCCAGCGGCCCCGAAAGTTTCCGGCGAAACGGATAAACGCCGCATTTTGCGTCACAAATACGTGTCGGCATTCCGCAGCGGGCTGCGGGCGGCGTCGAACGGAACCGCGTCACGGCACTTGGCCGTTGATCTTTCGGGGCGATCCGCACCAGCGCCGCGAGCGCTACACGTTGATCTCGACAGAACGTCTGGAATAGTGACGTACGTTCGAATCAGTGAACGATGCACCCTCCGACGGCCGCCGCCATCGGAAATCTGCGCAAATCTGCGAAATCTGTGGATTAGCCGTTACTTCCCCCACCGGCTCGGGTTGATCCCCGGCGCTTCCGTCTTCATTCCCGCCGGCTTGTGTTGCTGCTCCCACATCTGGCCCGACGTGTTGAGGCTCCGCAGGAACGGTTTGGCGATCTCCGGCGCCGTGGCGACCAGGGCTGCGTCCCACTCCTCGACCGGCTGGATCGGCCCGGCCCACGCGGGGCGGTAGCCGAGCTGCACCAGCTCGCGCGGTTGCGTGTCCTTGTTCGGATGACTCCCGTGCAACAGCAGCGACGGGATCACGACCGCCGTCCCCGCCGGGACGATCAGCGTAATTTCCTCCGGGTGCGATTTGTAACGCACGTACGGGCTGGCTTCGGCGTGAAACGACAGATGCGATCGCGGGATGAGCCGAAATGGGGCCCGCGCGGCGGTCAGTTCATCCAGATAGTACAGCACGCGCAAAAGCCGCGGGCAGCTCCCCTCGTAGCCGAACAGGTTCGAACCGTGCGGCTGGCCGTCGGTGTGCAGCGAGATGCCGGGCGACCCGGGCAGGGTCCGCTGAAAAAACCCGCGCGTGAAAACGATCTCCGGCCCCATGAGCCGCGTGAGAAACTCGATCATTGGCGGATAGCCGATCAGCTCGGCGACGGCCCGGCTGAGCCATTGCGGCTGCGTGACCGACCTTGTCTGCGAAGCGCTGTAACTCGTGTGCCCCATCTCGGCGCCGGCCAGCTCGTGCTTCAGCCGGGCGATCGTGTCGGGCTTCAGGATCTCCGGAAAGACGACGTAACCCTCGACTTCGAAATGCCGAATCTGTTCCGCATGGGACATTCCCCGGAAATCGGTCGTGTCGATGTTCATGAAGCCGATCTCCTCTTCCGGCTTGATCGGCGGAACCTGCGTTGGATTCATGGAGGGATTTCTCAGTGCGTGCTGCGGTGTGCCTGTATTGAAACAGCCGTTCGCGCCATCATCTCAAATGCTCTACGCGAAGATCAACCGGACCACACGCGCCGAATTGCAAACACGCTTCTCCCCCCCTTAGCAAGGGGGCGGGCCGGGCGGGGTCGCGTGAAGTGGTTTGCCCGCTCTCGGCGCCATTGTGAAGATGCGCCACCGAATACAGCCCTTTCAGAGTTGGAATGTTTTCTTGATCCGAACCAGAGGTAGTCCGCCGTGGGGGGACAACCCCGGGCTATGCGAGTGAAACGCCTTCGGCATAATACAACAACCACGTTGCGCCGTCATATCATCTTTAGATCCCACACCAGGGCGTCAAGCATTGCCCCCGTTAATTCCCATCCCCGCGCCTCCTTTGCGTCTTTGCGCCTTTGCGTGATATCTTCACATCGGTCTGCCATGTCCAAGATCCTCGCCGAAAAACTCGATCAGGCACAACACATCCTCGCCGAGTTTGATCTCGATGCCTGGATGATCTTCGTCCGCGAGAGCAGTGAATGCGGTGACCCCGCGCTGCCCCTTGTCTACGACGGCTCGTTCACCTGGCAGTCAGCTCTCATCGTGACCCGGACCGGCGAGCGGATCGCCATCGTCGGCAAATTCGACGACGGTGCCGTGCGCGCCGCCGGGCTCTGGACGGAGGTCATTCCCTACATTCAGGGGATCCGCGAACCGCTCGTGGAAACGATTCGCCGGCTCAATCCCCGCACGCTGGCCCTTGACTACTCGCTCGACGACCATGCCGCCGACGGTCTGGCGCACGGCATGTACCTGCTGCTCGTCGAATACTTCGCCGGCACGCCGTACGCCAGCCGCTTCGTCAGCGCCGACCGCGTCGTCGGCGCGCTGCGCGGCCGCAAAACGCCTGCGGAAATCGGGCGGATCGAGGCGGCCATCGACACGGCCGAGACGATTTTCGCGGAGGTCGAGCGCTTCGCCGCGCCGGGAAAGACCGAGCGCGAGATCGCCGCCTTCATGCTCGCCGCGGCCAAGGAGCGCGGCGTCGAACCCGCCTGGTCGGGCCCCTGCCCGATCGTCAACACCGGTCCGCATTCGATGATCGGCCACGGCGTCCCTTCCGATCTCGCGATCGAGCCGGGACACATCCTGCACATCGACTTTGGCGTGAAACAGGAGGGGTTCTGTTCCGACCTGCAGCGCTGCTGGTATGTCCCTCGCGAAGGAGAAACCGCGCCCCCGGCTCCGATCCTCAAGGCTTTTGACGCCGTCGTGAACGGAATCACCGCCGGCGCCGAAGCGCTCAAGCCCGGTGTCGAAGGGTGGGAGATCGATGCCGCGGCCCGCCGGGTCATCACCGCCGCCGGTTATGCGGAGTACGGGCACGCCCTCGGCCACCACGTCGGCCGCACGGCCCACGACGGCGCCGGAATTCTGGGCCCGCGGTGGGAACGCTACGGCAAGACTCCCTTTCGCAAAGTCGAACCCGGGAACGTCTTCACGCTGGAACCGAGCATCGAAGACGCCGCCGGCGCCGGCTGCCTGGGCATCGAAGAAATGGTCCTCGTCACCGACACCGGCTGCCACTGGCTCTCCCACCGCCAGATGACTCTGCCGTGCCTGCCGGTTCCGTAAATCACCGCTGCCGTAATGTAGTCATCTCGGAAAACCGAGATGACTACAATAACCGACTGCCCTCAAAAAAACGCACGGCCCTCTCCAGCATAAAGTGCGGGCCAACGCCTTATGGCTGGAGGGGCCGTGTGTCTAAGATCGGCTGACCAAAGCCGCGATCCTCTGCGGCAATCACAAAATTCATTATTTCACGGTTCCGCGGATTGAGTATCGGGAGTTTCCCGATACGACACATTACCATTCCGCGCGAGCCGTGACCGAAATGATTGTCCGTATTCCGGTTTTTTGGGAGAATGATCCAACGTGGCGGGGCAGCAGCGCAGGCTCGGCAGGCCGATCCGGAGTCGGTGTCGATCGCCAGGACTTTTGGACAGGCAGGCGGGATGGTGAATCGCAGGCGGATCATCGCGGGAGTGCTGGGCGCAGCCGCCGGTGGAACACTGGTAACCTTCGCCGTGGCGATCCTGATCCGCTCGCGGGGGGAGGCCATCCGCATTTCACCCCGGCCGGCGCGGAGGCCCGCGGCAAAGGCGGCCGAAGCAACCGGGCCGCTCGCAGACCCGCAGCTCCGTCTGCCGGCGCCGCGCGAGCGGGCGGACATGGATGCCGGGGTGGTCGATGCCGCACGGCAATTCGCCATCCGGCTCGTAACGCCGGCCCTCCTCTCGCCGGAATCCGCCGAGTGTCCCGAAGGGGCGATTCGCATCGAGCGGCTCGCGCTCCTGAACCAGACCACCGATGGGAGGATCGAGCACTGGATCGCCGACGGCGCCGTCAATTCACGGAACGAGTACGGAGTCGTGGTCCGCTCGCGCTGGCGGGTCGTGCTGGGGCGCGCCGATGACACTTTCTTCCCCGTCATGGCGGCGCTCGAGGGATTCGAAATCTTTCGAACGCGCGGCCACGTCGAGATGCTGGCGGAGGCGCGGGAGGCGGCGCGGGAACAGCGGCAAAGGACCGCGGCCGAGCAGAAGGCGAAGGAGCTGTCCGCGAACCGGGCCGTCTGGAAGGCCATCGACGAAGCCAAACCGGCGGAGGAAAAGGCCGCCGCGGCACTGAAACTGGCCGTCAGCCTGCTGGACGCCGGGAGGAAAGAGCCCGCCCGCCGGCGATTGCGGGAGGTGATCGACAGGTTCCCCGACACACGTGCTGCTGCCGAAGCCGGCGAGCTGTTGCAGCAGAGCGAAGATTGAGAACGGACGCAATATCGTCCGGGCGCCGAGGTCGAGTTCCGAGGGCTGGAAACGAAGGATGCCGTCTTTACGCCGTGGCGCCAGCCGCTTCCGGAAGAGCCCCACCGATCCGGATGCGCCAGCAGTGAGGAGTTTCCCTCCACCCGGCCGCTGTTTGCAACCCTGGCGTCCAGAGAATTTGACTGTGCAGCAACGCGCACTATTCTTTCAGCATGCCGTTGCTCGCGCTGGACACGGGCAGCGCGTACTCCGGGGCCGCGGACTTTCCACAGTCCGCGGCCCTTTTTTGATGCCGGACGTTTTGGAGGGGCCGAATTCGTGACCCCGATGTCATGTGCAGTGCCGCCCGGTCGGTGAGCGTCCGGACTGCAAGCGCCCAACGGTACCGTGCCGTCGGTGGATAAGGTACATTTGAGGGCACCTCCTGTGCCCTCGCTCCGGACCCACCGTGACCATGACGGCAGTTCGAAAATTCGCCAGCCCGATGTTCTGTTCAGGATTCCTCCTGATCATCCTGGGCCAAGCGCTGGCGCCGGCGGCAGCACTTGAAGCTGAGACGAAACAGAACGAATCTCCCCGCACTGTCCAGCCCCCTGATTTCGAAATGGACGTCGCCCCGATCTTCCAGGCGAAATGCCTGAAGTGTCACGGCGAGAAGGAGCGCAAGGCCGAACTCGATCTGCGGACGGCCGCGGCGGTTCTGAAAGGAGGCGAGTCGGGCGCGGTCGTGGTGCCGGAGGATCCCGAGAAGAGCCTGCTCTATGAGAAAGTGGCGGAGGGGGAAATGCCCCCCGGCAAGAAAGACAAACTGAGCGAGACGGAAGTGGCGACGATCCGCCGCTGGATCGAAGCCGGGGCCCGCGCCGGAACCAAAGCCGACGCGGACGCCGGCGCGCGACGAACGCAGGAGCTGAACCAGCATGATGTGCTTCCGATTCTGCTGCGGCGCTGCACGGTGTGCCACGGGGCGCGGCAGCAGGAAGGCCAGCTCGATCTGCGGACGAAGGGGTCGATGCTCCGCGGCGGCAAGTCGGGACCGGCGATCATCCCTGGCAAACCCGACGACAGTCTGTTGATCAAAAAAATTCGCGCCGGCGAAATGCCGCCTCTGACCCGGTTGATCGAAGTCAGCATCAAGCCCATCGAGCCGGCCGAAACTGAC
>JBLMWR010000299.1:0-6386 GCA_050257335.1 Deltaproteobacteria bacterium
ATCGACCTGCCGTGCCATTGCAACGTCACCAGGCGTTTGCCCCAGGGAACAAGCGTCGGAATGCATTAAAGATCGCCGCGGCGTCAGTTTCCCCGGTTTTTCCTCCACCGCAACAGAATCGGAGAAAATGCCGTAACCGATGATTGGCGATGCGCTGGCGAGTCGCCGCATCACATGCAATAATATTGATCTTAGCCTTACCGGGGGTGCAACCTGCTTCCAAACGGCTGATGGAGCCAACGGCATGAGGCGTTGCTGGAACCGATATGCTGAAACCGTCTGGCTGGCAATCCTGTCTGGCTGCGGTTTCGCGGCTCTGTTTCCGGCTGCGGGTCAAACGAATGCTGCCGAAGATGTTCCCGCGAAGCCGGCTCCCGCCGCTTCGAAGCCGCTGACCTTTGAAGACGACGTTGTCCCCCTCTTCGAAGTCCGCTGTTTCAAATGCCACGGAGCTGAAGTGCGGAAGGCCGGGCTCGATTTGCGGCGGCAATTCAGTCTGGTTAAAGGGGGGGACAGCGGTGCGGCGATCGTTCCCGGCAAGCCCGACGAGAGCCTGCTGATCGAGATGATCACGAAGAAGGAGATGCCTCCCAAAGACGAAGATCCGCTCGACGCCCGACAGGTCGACCTGTTGCGCCGGTGGGTAGCGGGGGGCGCACTCATCAAGGGGAAGGAAGAAGCGCCGCTGGAAGCAGCCGAGGCTGACAATGCGGTTTCCGACGAAGACCGCGAATTCTGGGCGTATCAGCCGCCGGTGCGACCGCAGGTGCCGGCAGTCGCCGCGATCGACCGCGCTCGCAGTCCCATCGACCGGTTTCTGTTGCATAAGCTGGAAGCCAAGGGCCTGTCGTTCAATCCCGACGCGTCGAAGCTCGTCCTGCTGCGACGCGTCTGTTTCGACCTGGTGGGTCTCCCTCCTACTCTCGAGCAGATCGAGACCTTTCTCGCCGACGAGAAGGCCGACGCCTATGATCGTCTCGTCGATCGCCTGCTCGAGTCGCCGCGGTACGGCGAACGCTGGGCCCGGCACTGGCTGGACGTCGTGGGGTACGCCGAATCCGACGGCTACCTCGACGCCGACCGGGAGCGGCCCGAAGCCTGGCGATATCGCGACTACGTCATCCGCGCGTTCAACAGCGACAAGCCTTACGATCAGTTCATCCGCGAGCAGATCGCGGGAGACGAATTGCACGACTGGCGCGGAACGAGCGAACTGACGCCGGAATTGATCGATGAGCTCGTCGCGACCGGTTTTCTGAGGACGGCCAGCGACCCCACCTATCCGGGCTATAAAGAAAAGCCTGAAATCTACAAAGTGCTGGCCGACACGATTCAAATCGTCGGATCGACGTTCCTGGGAGTCACGATCCAGTGCTCGCGCTGCCACGAACACAAATCCGAACCGATTTCGCAGCGCGACTATTACCAGCTTCAGGCGGTCTTCCTGGGAGCCTACGACCCGGGCCGCTGGCTGGCCTCGGGAGAACGGTCGATTCCGCTGGCGACCGACGCCCAACTGGCGCGGCTCAACGCGCACAACACGGCCGTCGCCGAACGCGTCGTCGCCCTGCAGGCGGAGTCGAACCGCCTGCTGGCAGAGCACCGCGACAAGCTCCTGAAGGAAAAGCGTCCCGGCGTCCCCGCCGCCGTCCGGGAAAAACTCTTGGCGGCGCTGCTGCTGCCGGCCGACAAACGCAACGAAGAGCAGAAAAAGCTCGTCGCCGATCATGCTCCCGGGGTGACGATCGACGATGTCGCGTTGTTCGCGCGATTCGCCGACCTCAAGGCCGATCTCGAGCGCCTGAAAGTGGCGATCGCGGCGGAAAACGCCCTGACGCGTCCCATCACGCAGTTGCGGGGCCTCCTCGACCTCGACGACAAGCCGGCGGAAAACTTCGTCCTGCGGCGGGGGGATTTCAATAACAGGGGGAAACGCGTCGAGCCGGGAGTGCCGGCCGTGCTCGCCCCGGCCGATTTTCGCCTGCAGCCCGTTACGCAGCCGAAATCGTCCGGTCGCCGCCGCGCCTTCGCTGACTGGCTCACCGACGCCAGGCACCCCACGACGGCGCGGCTGCACGTCAATCGGCTCTGGGCGTGGCATTTCGGCAAGGGCATCGTCGAGACGCTGGACGACTTCGGTCACACCGGCAAGCCTCCGTCGCACCCCGAGCTTCTGGACTGGCTGGCGACCGAGTTCATCGCGCAGGGATATCGCCACAAGGCGCTGCACCGCCTGATTGTGTCGTCCACCGCCTATCGGCAGGCCTCGACGTTCGACGCCGCCAAAGCCGCCGTCGATGCCGAAAATACCTGGCTGTGGGCCTTTCGACCGGGCCGTCACGAAGGAGAAGTGCTCCGCGACGCCGTACTGGCATCGGCGGGAAAGCTCAATCCGCAGATGTTCGGCCCGGCGGTCCCCGTGGCGCGCCAGGGGGACGGCTCGGTCATCAGCGCCGACGACGCGAATGGCAACCGCCGCAGTATTTATCTGCAAGTCCGCCGCAGCCAGCCGGTTACGCTGATGGAATCGTTTGACACCCCCAAAATGGAAATCAACTGCACGCGGCGCAGCGAGGCGATCGTCGCCACGCAGGCCCTGACGCTCCTGAACAGTCCCTTCATGGAAACCAGCTCGCGCGCAGTCGCCGCGCGGATCACCCAGGCGGCTGCCGGACGCGACGAGCGGATCGGGTTTGCGTGGAAGCTGCTCTTTGCGCGCGATCCCACCGCGACCGAGCGCACCTCGGTCGCCGAGTTTCTCGATGTTTACGTCGCGGTGCAGCTCGGTGAAAAGCTGGCTGCCGCCACCGCGGCGGAACGGCAGGCCGTCGAGGACGCCGGCTGGCCGCACGTGGCCCTGTCGCTGTTCAATACCAACGGGTTCCTGTTTGTGGACTGATTCCATGACGTGCGCCTGCGGCAATTTCGATTCTCTGTCGCTCCCGGCCCTGCTCTCCCGGCGAGAAGTCTTTCAGCGGATGGGGACGGGGCTGACCGGCATCGCCCTCGCATCGCTCCTCGCCGAAGAGCCCCTCCGCGCCGAAGCAGCCGACGCGAATCTGGATCAGCCCGCCCTGCAGCCGCATCATGCGCCCAAAGCTCGCGCCGTGATCCAGCTCTTTCAGCACGGCGGCCCCAGCCACATGGACCTCTTCGATCCCAAGCCCGAGCTGAACAAACGCGAAGGGCAGCCGATGCCGAAATACTTCACCGACCTGGTGGCGATCTCGGCGCATGGGGGCCTGATGGGGTCGCCGTTCAAATTCGCCCCCGCGGACCGGTGCGGCGTCGAGTATTCCGAAATCATCCCGCACATCGCCGGCTGCGCCGACGAAATCGCCCTGGTCCGCTCGATGTACACCGAACATAATAACCACGAACAGGCGCTGTGGATGATGCACACCGGGCTGACGGTCGCCGGGCGTCCTTCCATCGGGGCCTGGGCGAGTTACGCCCTCGGTTCCGAGAGCCGCGATCTCCCGGCCTACGTCGTCCTCCGCAACGACGCGGCCCTGCCGGTCGACGGCATCCGCAACTGGTCGTCGGGCTGGCTTCCGCCGCGGCACCAGGGAGTGCATCTGCGAAACACGGGTACGCCGGTGCTGTACCTGGCGCCGAACACCCCTGTCCCGCCGGAAGTCGCCCGCCTGCGGAGCGAGCTCCTCAGCAGGCTGAACAACGAACATCGCGCGGGGCACCGCCTCATCGAGCCGCAGCTCGAAGCCCGCATCGCCAGCTACGAACTGGCCGCGCGGATGCAGGTTTCGGCCACCGAAGCCCTCGACCTCGCGCAGGAGACTCAGGAAACGCAGGAACTGTACGGATTGAACGACCCCAAAACGGCGCCCTACGCGCGGCGCTGCCTGATGGCCCGGCGGCTGGTCGAGCGGGGCGTGCGCTACGTGCAGATCTTCGTCGAGGGGCAGCGGTGGGACACGCATGCCGACAACGCCAACGCCACCAAAGCCATCAGCACCGAGACCGACAAACCCGCGGCGGGCCTGCTGAAAGACCTCAAGCGCCGCGGGCTTCTCGCCAGCACGCTCGTCGTGTGGGGCGGTGAATTCGGGCGGACCCCCGTCAGCCAGGGAGGAAACGGCCGCGACCACCACAAGCAGGGCTTCAGCCTGTGGCTGGCCGGCGGTGGAATCAAGGGAGGGCAGGCGTACGGCGCGACCGACGAGCTGGGATACCACGCCGTCGAGAACCGCGTCAAGGTCGCCGACCTGCACGCCACGATTCTGCACCTCCTGGGGCTCGATCACAAGCACGTGACGTACCATCTTCGCGGCCGCGACGAACGGCTGACCGACGTTTACGACGCGAAGATTCTGACTCCCCTGATCGCGTAGCGCTCGGCCCCGCCGTCGTGGTCCGGTCACTCCGTGACCGGACGGCATTGGGCCTTGCCCCCGCGCCGACCAAATGAGCCGCGCTTGACCCCATGCGCCTCTGCGCGGCGAATGACTCACCGCGCGCGGGCGCGGCGCTTGACGCACGTTGACCAGTCGGGACCCCGCAAATGATGGCAGGCCGATACCGGCGGGTCACGGAGTGACCCGGCTACACCCGCGGCCGACCCGCCCCGCGTGGGGAATTCCTGCTATACTGGCGATGGTATTGAATATCGATTTGCCGGTCCGCATGGTACTTGCGATGACTCCCGAAGACGTCCAGAAATCGACAGAACCCGTCAAAGACGACGCCCGGCTCCTCGCCGAGGAGCTGCACACGCTCGACGAGATGATCGCCATGCTCCGTGAGCACGACCAGCAGGACGCCGATTACCTGCGCGTTCTCGATCATCTCCGGCATTTTTTCCTCACCGACCTGATGGAGCACATGCGGCATGAGGAGCAGGTATTCTTTCCCGCGGTGCAGCAGCTTCCGCAGGGGTACTGGAAGGTCGTGCGGCTGCGCAAGGAACACGAAGAGCTGCGGGACGCGATCGAAGCCTTCCGGACGGCGCTGACGCTGGAGACGTATGTGGGAGGGCAGACCCGCGAGCAGATCCTGTGGCGCCTCGTGAACGAAGCGCGGGCGATTCTGGCGATGCTGCGGGCCCACGCCGCTTTCGAGATCGAACTCACCCGCGAGCTTCAATCGCCCCCGTCATAGGCCACTCGGCGCCGCAGAGCACAATCGTCAATCGTCGGCGCCTGCGGTTTCGCGCCTCTTCAAACGATCACATCATCGAGCGCCGACAGGCTCACGATCTCCCCGATCCGCACCAGCACGCGTTCGCGGTTGGCGCGAATCCCTAATCGCTTCGAATCGATCACGTACAGCTCGCGGGTCGTCGTCGTGTCGCGCAGATCGTGCACGTCGGCCTGCTCGAGTACGAGGTATTTTTCGTCGTACCCCGCAAGCTTTCCCAGATAGGCGTATTGCGACACGACGTCGATGACCACTTCGCGCCCGACGAGTTTTTCGAATTCCGATTTGGACGGGTCCACAGAAGCTGACGGCAGCTTAAAAAGGAAACGACAACCGCGACAAAACACGAAACCGCGGATGACGCCAATGAACACGGATGTGACAGGTCGCCCCGCCTTGATTTATCCGCGCGTATCCGCGCAATCCGCGGTCCCCGTTCTGACATATCCAGACAAATACGACAATCTGCCACGCATACGTAGAGATCGAAGCGGATCCAGATTTTATTTCAATGTCTTCTTCGCCGCTTCAGTCCTGGCCTTCGCCAGCACGCTTTCGAGAGTCACGGGTTTTCCTGCCTGGCGCTTGCTCTCGTCGGCGGCCTCCATAAAGGCGTAGATTTCGAGGGTCTCCTCCTCGGCGACGGGGGATTTACCCGTGCGGAAGAAGCGGACGATCTCGACGACCAGCGGGCGATACCCCTCATAGGTGCCGATCTGCTGAATGCCAGCGGTGCCGAATGCCGTGCCGCCGTAGTCCGCTTTGCCGCCACCCTCCGGGGTGCGGATCCCGCGAAAGGTGCCGACCCGGCCTCCCTTCCACACGCCGGCGGCCAGATCAATCCCCGGCGTGGTGACGCGGCTCACTGACTGGCAGCCGGTTCCCATCACCGTGAACAGCGTCTCGACGCCGTGGATGCCGTACCAGAAGAAATCGGGATGCGTGGCCTCCAGCGAGCAGGGACTGTAGGCGTCGCATCCTTTCACCTCGCCGATCTTTCCGCCGCGGATCGCCTGCGCGCTGCTCACGTACCGCAGCGACGACGACGAGAAAACCGCGACCTTGTGTTGCCGGGCGACTTCGAAAATCGCCACCGCGTCGGTGAGCGACCCGGCGATCGGCTTGTCGATGAAGACGGGCTTGCCCGCCTTCAGCACCGGCAAGACCTGCTCGAGATGCGGCCGCCCGTCGTTCGTTTCCAGCAGCACCGCATCCACCTTCTGCACCAG
>JBLMWR010000300.1:0-5139 GCA_050257335.1 Deltaproteobacteria bacterium
GCCATGACCGTCGATCACGAACCCGACGACGAGTTCGAGAAGCAGGCCGCCGCGGCGATCGCCTCGGGGAAGGAGAAATTCGAGGCGGTCGAGAACGGCTACTATCGCAGCGCCAGCGGAATCCGCCTGGGAGCGGGATGCGTCAGTTGCCACACCGGCTTTTTCAGCGGGCCCTCCAAGTCGCAGCGCTTCGCCGGGCTCGTGATCAGCGTGCCGGTGAAAGAAGAGTGACGGACGATGGCTAGGATTGCTGCTCCAACCGGCCGAGCAGGCGCAACAGGCCGTCGAGAATCGTCATGGGGTGCGGGGGGCAGCCGGGGATGTAGAGATCGACGGGGACGATCGAGCCGCAGCCGTTGTGGACTTCGGGGTTCCCAACGTAGGGGCCGCCGCTGATCGCGCAGGCCCCGACCGCGATCACCAGTTTCGGCGCGGGGACCGCCGCATACGCCGTCAAAAGCGCCTCGCGCATGTTCTCGCTGACCGGCCCGGTGATGACGAGACCATCGGCATGGCGGGGCGAGGCCACGAACTGGATGCCGAACCGCCCCAGGTCGAAGACTACGGTCCCCAGCACGTTGAGGTCGGATTCGCAGCCGTTGCAGCCGGCGGCACTCACCTGGCGGAGCTTGAGCGAGCGGCCGAAGAGCCGCCGCGATTTTTCTTCCAGCGCCTCGGCCAGCTTCAGTGTCTGCCCTTCGAGCACGAGATCGTCGCGGGTTCGCGTGGCCAGGCGATATTCGGGCGTGTGCTGAATCGCCCCCTCGGGACACGCGTCGGTGCAGTCGGTGCAGAACAGGCACCGTCCCAGGTCGAGCGCCACCTTCGGGCCGTCGACCGCGATGGCGCCGGTGGGGCACGCGTCGGCGCAGTCGCGGCAGCCCCGGGGGCACTTCGCCGCGTCGATCACCGGCAGGCCCCGAAAGCGGTCGGGAAGCGTCGGCTGCTGCGCCGGATAACCCAGCGTGCGCTGGCCCTGTTGCAGCCGGGCGAGCAAAACTTCGAGCATGGTTCGTCCTTCGGCCCCTACAAAGTCGCGCCGTTTCGGTGAAAAGGCGATCCGCCGCGGGAGGCGATCGCGCCGGAAGTCATCACCCAGGGCTGGCGCCCTGGGCTGTTGAATCTCGCCCCATTCGGGGCTGAGCAGGCGACTCCGTCGCCGATCGAAGTACTGACTGGGAACAATTCTGGCCTCGTTCACTAAAGGATGTTCGATGTCAAAACAAGTTTCGGTATCGCATGCCAGGGCGGAGTTTGGGAACGAGTCGAGTGCTATAAATCGTGACCACAATACGACAGGTTGAAACTCTTGTTGCACAGTGGAAAGTCGGAAATCTGCTGATCGCGCAGGGACATGGCCAGAGCGGTCCAGTTGTGGAAGGACGGGTCGACGATCTTGTAGCGGGCGAACCGCCCCCGATCGTCGGTGAGCGCCACGTGGCAGATTTCGCCCCGCCAGCCCTCGACCAGCGCGGCGACGAAGTGCCCGGGCCGGATCGTCCCCGCGTTCACCCGCACCGCCCCGTCGGGGAAAGAAGCAAGCTGTTCGCGGATGAAGGCGATCGACCGTTGGATCTCCAGCCAGCGCACGTACGCGCGGGCGAAGACGTCGCCGGTGGTCCAAGTCGAGACCGGCACCTGCGCGAAGCGGTAAATGCCGGCGGGAAAATCGTACCGCACGTCGCGCTCCAGCCCGCAGGCCCGCGCCGCGGGACCGACGATTCCCAGGCCCACGGCCGTATCGGGCGTAATCGTTCCCGTCCCCTCGAAGCGGGCGTTGACCGACGCCGAGTTCCACAAGAGATCGGCGGCATTCGTGACGTCGCGCGCGGCCGCTTCGAGGCGTTCGAGGAACTGCCCCTTGCGGTTTTCGTCGAGGTCGAAAGCGACCCCTCCTGGCCGGACGAGTCCCCGCCCGAAACGGCTGCCGCACAACAGGGCCGTCAGGTTCAGGAAATCGCCGCGGAGCCGGCCGCAATACGAGGCGGTCGGCAAAAAGCCCACGTCCCCCGCCAGCGCGCCCAGATCGCCGGTGTGGTTCGCCAGCCGCTCCAGCTCGATTGCCACGCCGCGCAGGACTTCGGCACGAATCGGAACCTGGCAACCGCCGAGGGCCTCGACCGCCTGGCAGTACGCGGTCGCATGTCCGACGGACGTGTCCCCCGAGACCGTTTCCATCGTGTGGATCGTGCGCTTGTCGGGACCGCCGGCAAGTGTGCGCTCGGCGCCGCGGTGCTGATAGCCGAGCGAGATCTCGAGATGAAACACCTGTTCCCCGTGACATTGAAATCGAAAATGCCCGGGCTCGATGACGCCGGCGTGAATGGGACCGACGGCGACCTCGTGAATTTCTTCGCCCTCGATGCGATAGAAATCGGCGACCCCGATGATCGGGGCCTGCCCTGGCTTCCGGTCCCAGGCGTCTTTTCCCGGCCGGTAGGAGGCGTGAAAGCGGACCGGTTTGAACCAACCATGCCCGGCGGGGCGGATACCGTACTGTTCGGCGACTTCGCGCTCGAAAAGGTGCACCTGCGGGCAGTCGCGGGTCAGGGAGGGGAAGGTGTCGGCTTCGAGGCGGGTCCTGCCGACGCGCAGCAGCGCGCGGCGACTGTCAGCCAGGACGGCATACAGATCGACGCCGCCGCGGGCCGACGAGTCGTCGCCGAACAGGGCCGCAACGCGCTGCCCGGCGGCGACGCTGCCGACGACGGTGCGACGGAAATCGCCGAACACCAGCTCGGGAATCTGCGCGCGGGGGATGGCCTGTCCATTGCGCAGGCCGGCGAAGCCGTCCTTGTCGTTCATGACTTCTTCTCCAGCAGCGCAGCAGCGTCGCGCAAGAGCGTCTCCAGAGGCGGCGGAATGTAGACGCCCAGAAGCAGGACGAGGGCCAGAAAGAGGAGAATTGGCAACCCGGTGCTCAGATGATCGTGGAAGCTGGTGGCAGGCGTATCCGGCAGAGGATTCCCCTGCACGACGGCCAGCACGGTGACCCCCATCCCCACGAAGACCACAGCCAACAACAGCAGAAACAGCCCCGCCACGACGAACTGGCCGGTCCCGACCGCCGCATCGACGATCGTGAATTCGCTGATGAACGGCCCGAACGGGGGCGAACCGGTGATCGCCAGAAAACCGGCCAGGAACAGGGCGCCCGACAGCGGCACGCGGACGAGCGCGCCGCGCACGTCGTCGGTGAACTTGCTGGCGTAAGCGCGGTGGATGTTGCCCGCGGAAAGGAACATGACCCCTTTGGTGAGCCCGTTGTTGATCAGGTGCAAAAGGGCGCCGTAGATCGCCGTTCCACCGATCCCGATCCCCAGGATCAGAATCCCCATGTGCTCGACGCTGGAGTAAGCGAGCATCCGCTTGAAGTCGCGCTGCCGGACGACGAAGACCGCGGCGACCGCCATCGACAAGAGGCCCATCATGATCATGATCCGGCGGGCCGCGTCGGCTTCCGGCCCCGCGCTGCAGATCTGATACACGCGCAGGACAGCCACAAAAGCGGCGTTGGTCACACCCCCGGCCAGCAGCGTCCCCACGATTCCCGGCGCCTCGCCGTAAGCGTCGGGTTTCCACGAGTGCATGGGCGCAAGTCCCATTTTGGTTCCATACCCCACAAACAACAGCACGAACGCCGCGTGCAGCCACGGGGCCGACAGGTGTGGGGCATCGGCGATGAGCTGATCGAAGAGGAGCGTCGATTCGCGGCCGGCCTTGAGGGACGAGTAGGCGAGAAAGAACGACCCCAAAAGGGCCAGGGCGATCCCCACGGAGCCGACCAGCAGGTACTTCCAGGTGGCCTCAAGCGAGCGGGCATTGTGATTGAAATAGATCGACGGAGCGCTGACCAGGGTGGTGGCCTCCATCGCCACCCACATGAGGCCCAGATGATGCGCGAGCGTGACCAGGGTCATCATCGCCAGCGAAGCGAAGAGGTTGGCGCACAAGATGCGGTTGGGGCGGTCGGAACGAAGGGCGAGGTAACCGGGAGCGTACAGCGACAAGAGAAAGAACAGGACCGCCAGAAATCCGAGGACCACCTTTCCCAGCGGATCGAGCAGGAGCCAACCCCCCAGCCCCGACACGGGCGGGGCGCCCGCCTGCGGGAAGATGGCCCAAACCGCGCAGGCGAGGTGTACTGCGCCCCCCAGCGGCAGCAGCCACGGCCGCCAGCGATCGGAGGGGGCGGCCAGCGCCGCCAGCCCCATCAGCAACGGAAACCCGATCAGCAGGTACGCCATCGTGTTTATTCCTTCAGCTCCGAGAGATGCTCCGTGCTGATCGAAGCGAACTCGCGGCTGATGTGGTAGATGATGATTCCCATCACGAACACGGCGGTGAACAAGTCGAGCAGTACGCCGATCTCAACCAGAAACGGAATCGCGTCGAGCAGCAGGAGGCCGAACAGGAAGATGCCGTTTTCGAGAACGAGATACCCGAGTACTTGCATGATCGCCTTCTGCCGGGTGGTGAGCATCAGGAAACCGGTCCAGACGGTCGCCATCGCGGTCGGAACGAGGAGCAGGTTGGTATGCTCGTCGGCCAGCGGAAGCGTATACGAAAACGCCATCGCCAGACCGGTCCCGATCGACCCCAAGAGGAGCGAACTCATGTGATTGACGATCGGCTTGACTTCGTGCTGAATCTCCGCGCCGCGCATGGCGTGCACCAGGAAGCTCGGAATCACCAGCCCCTTCAGCGCAATCGTCACCGCGACCAGCACCAGCCCCCGCAGCCCGATGTCGGGATGCAGAAAGAGCGGAGCGACTCCCAGCAGCAGCCCCTGCAGGGCCACCGCCTTGATGACCGCGCGGATCCCGCTCACTCCCAGGGCAAAAAAGTTGAGCGCCAGGGACACGATTAGCAGGGGATCAAGAAACTGGGACATGGCTTCACCGGATCAAAAGGATTACGCCGAACCCCGACAACAGGCACGAGGCCACGAGCAGCACCGGAACCTGCGTCATCCGCAGCCGCGCCATCGTCGATTCGACGACGCCGACGATTACGGCGATGGCCAGCATTTCGGCGACGAAAACCGGCCAGTCGAGCCACGGAGAGCCGGTTGTCAACGGAAAGGCCAGGCGCACCACCAGCGCCGCGAACAGGAACAGCTTGAGCGCGGCGCCGTAA
>JBLMWR010000301.1:0-3423 GCA_050257335.1 Deltaproteobacteria bacterium
GCTCACCGCCTGGTCGATCTGGCCCAGCAAAACAATTCCCGCGCCTGCCAGAAGCAGGCCGAGCACCGCGCCAAAACGAATTCGTTTCCACATGGCAGCTCCTAAATGTAGCGCCGCATCGAATCGCGGAAGCGCGTATAGATCCACGACACCGCGATCAGCAACAATCCCAGCAGGATGAACGAGAGGATCCGGTACGGCATTTCGAGCTCGCGCAGGTCGTAGGCGAAGACCTTGAGGGTGCACAAAAGCAGCAGGACCAGGCCGCTGCGCCGGAATACCGATTCGCCGGCCAGAACGCCGACAAGCAGCAGAACCGTTCCCTCAATGGCCCAGCCGGCCGTGAGCAGTTTCCCGGACACTTCGTACCACACCAGCACCGTCAGCAGAACATCCGCCAGCACCGGGAAGACGCGGCGCGCGTGGTGGTCGAACCAGTTCAGTCCCCATGTCAGCCCGCCTGCCGCCGCGGCACGTAACGGTTCCGCAGACCGGGGCGAAAGGAACCCGGCCAGGTACAGGCAGCCGATGACAAGGGCCCCGGTCTCCGCACGACCGAACGCTCCCGTCAGGCTCTCGGGCATGTTGAAGTTCGTGGCCCAGCTTCGGGCGAAGGTTAAGATGGCGACCAGATAACTCTGCCACCGCAGGTCTTCGTTCTTTTGGCGGATCCCCAGTGCCAGCAGGTTGACCATCAGGATCGCCCAACCGCTTACGGCCAGCACGCGCCCCAGTTCGAATCGCAGCAGGACCACCAGCAGGATCGTGGGGATGTAGAGGTAGAGGCGCACCAGGGCGCGTTCCCATGACGCCGGCAGGGCGCCCTCAAGAGATTCCTTGAATCGCGCCCGCAGGTGCCACAACAGCACCACGATCGGCACGACGGTCAGCAGCCGATGTGAAACCCCCAGCGTCGTGCCCGGTGTGGTGAAATTCACGAAGAACAGGCGCCCGACGGCAAGCAGCACCAGAATGTTCCCGTTGAGCCGTACCGCCCGCCTGGACGCGACCAGCCCCAGCTCAACCAGCAGGAGCCCCGAAACTCCCCATCCCAGAGCAACAAGCGGAGCAGGCAGTGCGTGCCAGAGCACGGTTCCCAGGAGAATCGTACCCGCCGCCAAGCTCGCCTCTCGTGCGGCAAGAAGTTCCGCGTCTCCGAATCGATCTCTCTCGGCACGGAAAAGTCGAAAGGTGGTCACATACGCCGCCACGACTGCCGGAATCAGCCAGCCCCACAGGCCGGTCGTCGCCTCGCTGGCCACCGCATTTCCAGGGAGCATCAGTCCGTTCAAGGTTTCGAGCGTGTAGAGCCCCGCTCCCGCAATGACATACGCCTGCGCGCGGAAGTCGATGAGCTTCAATCGATAGCCAACTTCAAAGAGAACGAGCCCCAGTCCCAGCCACGCCGCACCGCGATGCGTTTCTGACATTTCGTAAAAAATGACGGCAGCCAGGATGGCGCTGCCCGCATAGCCATAAAGCAACTCGCCGGTCCGAAACGTCAGTTCCTTCGCGCGCTGAATCAACGCCCGGTTGACGTAGTAGACGCCCGCCGTGAAGAATGCCGTCGGCGTCGACCTTCGCAGCGTCAGCCCGGCGAAATCGGTTTCTCCTCCGGCCGGCATGTCGGCTGCGATGAGCTTGACGAACGGCAGACAGCAGACTGCCGCCCCGAGGCCGCGAAGATAGACCTGCCCCAGAAACACCCCGGCCAGGAACAGGAATTCGCCCTCGATCAACAGGGCGATGTTGAGCTTCAATCCGTGGAACTTCAGGAAAATGGCGACGAGCGCCAGGGCCGCCGTCAGCGTCACGGCACACTCGTAGCCTCCCAGCACGGCCCTGTGCACCGGCGTCGTCGCCTGGGGAAATCGGGCGGGGGGACGGAGCAGCGCTCGCGCCAGCGTGCTCGCGAAATAGCCCGCGGCGGTTACCGCGAAAAACAGGGCCAGCGCCTCGGTCGACGCGGTCGCCGGCCATTCCAGCAGCGAGACGCCGATGAAGCCGCTGGCATTGAGCGGAAAGATCGTCCGCCCGATTTCAATTTGCTCGCGGCCCCGGATGACCAGCCCGATATCGATGACCTCGAACATCAGCCAGTATGTCGCCAGGATCAACTGGGCCACAGAAAGCCCAGGGAGCACGGCACGCGATCCAAATTCCGGATCGTAGCGCAGAGAGAAAGTTGCATAAGTGCAGATGACGCCGGCAACCAGCATCGCGCTCCAGCGGAACCGCCAGGCAACGATGACCAGAGAGAGCGTCAGCGGGATGCAGGCGATCGCGGTAAAAACCGAGTTGGGGCTGATGAGCAGCGTCACGTAACCGATGCCATACGCCAGCGCCGTGACAACCTCGAGCCGGTAGCGGAGCGAATGCACGATCATCCCCGCGGCAACGGCGGCCAGCAGCAGAATTCCCAGCAGAGGATCCTCGATGACGCGCGCGGCCTCGATGGCATGCATGGCGTAGGTCGTGAAGTAAAGCGCCGCCCACCCGCCGGCCATCAGTCCGCGGGCGAAGATCTGGTACGGCATGCGGCGCTCCAGCACAAACCCGGTCCACAGCATCGTGCTCCCCGCGGCCAGGCCGATCAGAATCCTTCCCAACGCTCCCAGGTGCGCCACCGACCAGCCGATCAAGAGCGAAATGCCAACCACCAGCACCAGTACGCCGATCTTGTTGAGCCAGCTTCCCCCGACGAGCAGCTCGAACTCCTGTCCGGTCAGCTTGGGATGCCCCGTCGCGTCCGAAGCCGCTGCAGCCGCCGGTTTCGCGGCGATGGCCGGCCTGGCCGGTTCGCGCGCGGCTCCCGCCGCCGCAGCCGGCCTCAGTTCCGGCTTTGGAATCACGCCGGCTGCAGGACGTTCGGGGATCCAGGGCGGCATTTGAGGCGGTGGGGCAGCAGCCGCCGGAGCCGGCATTGGAACAGGCACAGGCCTCGGTTCAAGTCGCGCGGCGTGCGGCGCCGGCGCCGCTTCCTCCATCCGCTCGCGTTCGTGGATCGCCGGCAGAATGGGGACTGGTGCAACTTCAAGGGGCGGCGCCTCCTTCACCGGCGCCCGCCGGAGTTCCGCCACCATTTCCTCGAGAATCGACTGCCGCCGCGCCACGGCTTCGAGCTCACGCTTCAGACTCCGATACTCGCGGTGTTCCAGCCGCTCAAGGCGATCAGCAAGCTGCCCGACGCGGCGCGATCGTGCGTACGCCGCGACGATCATATAAAAGACGAACAGCACGCCGAACAGCAGCAACATCGAAATGAGGGGGCCGAGTACATCGAAAATGTCCACAACGGTTCTCCTCCCTCTGACCGGTGCATTGTTTCACGAAACGCGCCGCGCAGAACATTGCTCCTTATCTCACTCTCGCCACAGGCGGTGCCGGAAATCATTCCTTCGAAGAGAGCACCTGCACGGGAAC
>JBLMWR010000302.1:0-3925 GCA_050257335.1 Deltaproteobacteria bacterium
CGCCCTCTCCATTCTCTCCATCTGTCCCGAGTCTCAGGTCCACGCGCCCCCGCCCCGCAGCCGGAGCCGACTTGTGCGTCTGTGCTGGTGTATCGTCATCCCCTCTGCTGCGCGGTCGCGCATGCGGCCGCCGACGGATGCGCGCGTCATCGATGCCTCTCTCGCTGCGGCACGTCTCAGCGGCCAACGTGTGCTTTCAGGGCGTTTGTCGCTTATACTCTTCGCTTTCACCCTTCTCCTCGGGAGTGTCCGGAACGCCGCTGCGGAGGGCTGGGTGCCCACCGCCAGGGTCATCTCTGACGTGGATTCTTCCGTCGGCAGCGCCCAGATCGCCGACGTTGAGCCACCCGCGCCGCGCGACGAATCGATCCAGCCCACCTTCTTCGAGGAGCCGACCGATTCGCCGGAGCCGCCCGACCGTCCGCTGGGCTCGGCATGGTTCGGTGGCGATCGCGGCCCGAAGGTCTTCGCCCCTGCCGCCGCGGACGCGGGGAAAGAGCCCCCCACATGGCCCGACATCTCCGAGCCCGGCCCCGATATGGGGGACTTCCCGAACAGTGCGGCAACGCTCCCCAAGGGCCGCGCCTACGCCGAGTTCTCGCCGGTGACGCTGATCAATGCCAGCCGCCACAGCCCGCCGGCTTATTTCACGCAATATCTGCTGCGCTACGGTCTCACGGATGCCGTCGAATTCCGCGTGTTCGGAAACGGCATCACCTCTGTCGGCGGACCGCGTCCGACGACCGGGTTCAGCCCTCTCAACCTCGACTTGAAAATTCATCTCTGGGACGATCGCAAGGAATGGCTCATTCCCGCCATGTCGTTCGAGGCGTACCTGCAGACCACCTGGGGCAGCTCGCAGTTCACCAGCGGCTATCAACCTTCGCTCGGCTTGAACTTCGACCTGCCGATCACGAAGAAAATCAATCTGGAATGGACGCTCAGCTATCACGGCGTGCAGCAGGCGATCAACATCAATACGCGGGAGATCTTTATTCCCGGCCTCAACTTCCTGATCCCCGGCATTCATCGGACCATTAACCGGAATTTCAACCAGTTCGCTGCGCAGTGGGCCATCGAATACGAGGTGAACGACCAGCTCGAGCTCTTCTTCCACGGTTTTCACAACCAGGCGTTCCTGTCCAACATCGGCAGGGGCGAGATGATCGGCGTGGGAGGCTTCTGGAAATTCAATTCCCGCTTCAAGGCGTTCGGCTCGATCAACACCGGGCTGTCCCCCAGCCTCCCCTCCGTCGCCGCCCAGCTCGGTCTCGCCGTCGCGCTCTGAAGCCCGGCGCGATCGTCGTGTGCATCCGCTGACCGGGGCTGGGCGGCAAGCGTCCCGGCTCGCTCTTTGGCGGCCGGGACGCTGCCGTGGCTATGCGACGATCCGTTGGATCGAACTTTCTCACGGCAGCGCAAAGCAGAACCGCAACGTCCGACGTGCTCCCCCCCTTAGCAAGGGGGGACAGGGGAAGTCGCGCGGCATGCTGTGATCGGCACCGATTCGCCGTGCGTCGGTGTGTCGGACCGAAGCGCGCAACGGGCGTTGGCTATGTCTCGCCAACAAAGGGCCTCCGGCAACAGGGGCACTCGCCATCGAACCCGTTCAAGAGCGCCCGGAATGCCGTTGGCTGGGGAAGCGTCATGATGGCATTGAAGGCAAGAGGGGCCCGATGCGCATAGTGACGATACGTGATGCCGGGCACCGAATGGCCAAGGATTTCAATTGACGACTCCGGGACGTGCTGGTCGTAGTACGTCGCGCAAGTCTTGCGCAGGTCCTTGAGCAGCCAGGGTTCGTCCTTCCCCGTCTCGACGCTCATCTTGGAATGGATTCCGGCAAGCCGGCAAAGTTCCTGGAAGCGGCTATTCGGGCGCGCTCCGCCGCCAAGCACAACCGGATCGTCGGGGCGAGGATCGTCTGGCTTAACGCTCTTGATGTGGGCGTGAACCACGCGATTCATCGGCCGATAGAACGTCTTGCCGGTCTTCACCCGTCGGTAGAAAATCCAACCCCAGGGCGACTGTTGCTTTAACTGGCCGTCTGGCGATTGGCGGTCCCACGAGACATGTCTCCAGAGAATTGGCTCATGATCCGGGGAGAACTTCCAGACAGTGCCCGTATCGAGACCATAGTTGAAGAAGAGCACGAGCGCGGCGCGCCAGTACCTGCCGACGGGGACCGGATCATTCCAACCGCGCGGGCGGCTCATCATGTACGTGGCGAAGTACAGGGCGTTGATTTCCGGCTTCGTCAGGTAATGCCGTCCGGCCACGTTCCGCTGTTCTCTCGGGTTGGGAAAACGCGGCGGCGCATCAATGATCTCCTGATCCCATGCCCAGGAGATGACAGCTCGCAGTTGTTCGCGGGCCTTGTTCGCCGTGCGCCCCGGGTTCGTGCCTCCATCGGCGACAGCGCGCTCATAGACCCATTCCAGGAACTCGCGGATTTCTTTCCGACCAAGCCTTTCGATGGGCACCCCGTTACCCCATTGCTTCCATTTGTGGAGCGTCGTTTGGTACTCGGCGCGGGTTCCGCGCGCTGCACCTGCAGAACGAAGGTAATTCGACACGGCTGTCTTCAATGCAGTGGGCATGGGCGAGCTCCAGCGCCATCGGTGCTTGCGTCACTGCTCGATCCTCTCCATCCGGTGGCGCGCAGCGCCTCCTGCTGTTCATCGCCGACGTCCGAAGGGCGAAAGACGTGGAAATGGACGCACGCTGCGTCGCAACTACCGCCAAAGATAGTAAACCCTGTCGGCACCGATCCAATGCGAGCCCTGATTTCCGCTCGATGAAGTGCCCCGCGTGCCCTTCGGATGCCCCGATCGAAAACGCGGCAAATTCGAAACCTCTTGTGGGCTTCAGGTCGGCACCGGTACAATTCCTTGATGGGCCGCGTTCGACGGAGACGTAGCGCATGCAATCGAATCTCGCTTCCGAAAATGGATCGGGTTTGGCGCCTAATGATGGGACATCGCGCACCGTCGATCGGTGGCGCGACGTTTGGGATGCGGACGGTCGTACCAGGGCGGTCGTCGATCTCGTCGGTACACGGATGACCTTCACGTACGACGTGCAATCCCACACGGTCGTTCAATTCCCAGCAGGCGGACGGGTTACACTCGCGTGGTGTCAGTCGCAAATGACGAGCACCCCGGCCACACTGAGCCAATTTGGAGCCAACATTGAGCTTCGATTGAATTCGGCGCTGGACTCGCCCAACGCAGCCGTCGGGACATTTCTGGCCCACCCGGAATCGCAGTGCCACGTGGCGGATGCCGCAGAACAGGCCCTTGATGCCGAGTCGAAGCGCAGGCGATGGCTCGACGACGTGGTCCAGCAGGCGAATCTCAAGCTGCTCACCGATCTGCGGCACGGGAAGCTGGTTTTCCGCGGCGATGACCCCGAGCGATTTGTGCGCTGGTTCCGCGGGGCCGTCCGCCATGCGGTCGCCGACGCGATCAAATTCTCCCGGCGCGATTTCCGCCGATCGCGGCTGGCGCCGGCGACAGAGAACATTCCCGATCCGAAGGCAGCCGATCCCGCTGAGATTGCGATGCTCCTCGAACTCGGCCGACTGGCAGTCAACGAAATTCAACGAATTCATGAACCGGACATTCGCCAGGTCATGAGCGATCTGCGTGACGAGAAGACGACCCGCGAATCGGCCGTTAGGCTGGGCATCTCGAAAGCGAAGGCCGGCAAGTTGCGAAAGCGCGGCTGCCAACTTGTCGCAGGCAGGTTAAGCGAACGATAGAACAGAAGGTCAATCACCATAATGCGTTGAGGCACTCACGGCGGAAACATAACCTGTGGCTGCTAAGTGGCTGGCGTCGCGCATATACAATTATTTTTGGAAATCCGCGCAAAATTTCGAGAATTTCGGAGACGACCCGCTTCGGGAACCAGACATGTATCT
>JBLMWR010000303.1:0-3038 GCA_050257335.1 Deltaproteobacteria bacterium
GGCGCAGGCCCCACCCCACGACACTCCCACCTGCGACATACCGCGAGCCGATCGCCACGTCGGTCCGGTCCATCAGCCCCACGAGCGCCGGAATGAAGCGGGGATGGTGGCTGAAATCGGCGTCGAGGTTGATCAAAAAGTCATAGCCGTTTTCGAACGCGTAGCGAAAGCCGGCAATCATCGCCGTCCCAAGCCCCAGTTTGGCCGCCCGGTGCAGAACGTGGACCCGCGCATCGCGGGCGGCCCATTCGTCGGCAATCGCGCCGGTACCGTCCGGTGAATTGTCGTCGATGACCAGAATGTCGGCTTGGGGAGCGTAATTCCAAATCTCGGGGATCAGGGCCGCGACGTTGTCGCGTTCGTTGTAGGTGCACAACGTGACGAGCAAGCATCGGGCCGCGCTCATGGTTGAACGTCCGTCGCCCGACTCTGGGCGTGCCATACCCCGATGTGACCGTCGGAAGGGGCTTCGTCAACCACTAGTCACCGACCTCTTGGGAGCCGCGCGTCGCAAGCGCTTCCCCCTGGACCGAGGGGCCGGTGCGTCCCGCGTCAGCCAGCGGCCGGGGCCTGGGTTCCTCAGGCACCTTGCGTGGCGGGACGCCGGGGGCAGCCGGCCCGGCCGGGGCCAAGGGGGGGTCAGCGTCCCCATCGTCGACTCTGCCCGGACGAGGTTCGTCCGCCGGCCGACGCGCCTGCTGATCGGCTTCGGCATCGAGGAACGCCTTGGCGTACGCGCGATCGGGAGAGAGTTCGAAGGCCGCCTCGAAAAAGACGCGCGACTTGTCGATGTTGTCGTTGAAGTGCAGCAGCACTCCCATCAGGAACAACCGGTCGGGATCGCGGATGTCCTCGCCGACCCAACCTGCCAGTTTATGCAGCACGGCATTTTTCGAGAGGATATTGTCGGCCCCGAACAGTTCGTCGAGGCGGACGCCGGTGCGCGGCCAGTTCGGGTCGATGCGCATGGCCCGTTTCATCTCATCCACGGCCGACGCGTAGTTTCGGGTAGCGGCCAGGGCGAGGGCCATGCGAAAGCGCGGTTCAGCGCGGCCGGGAGTGGCACTGACCGCCTGTTTGTAGTGACCGTATGCCTGCAGGTAGTTCTGCTTGAGGAACCACTCATCCCCCTGGGCCTGGTAACGGACGCTTCTCCGCACTGCGTCCGCCGGTGGCTGCTTCTTGAAGATCTCGACGTCCTCCTGCGGGGGTTGCGGCGGAGGGGGCTGCCGCGCGCCGGCGGGCTGGTTTCCTCCCGCATTGCCGGCAACGGGGTTGCCAAAGGCGTCGAGTCCAGCCGCCCAAGGCCGGGACTGCCGGATGACCGGTGCCAGCGGAACATAGCTGTAATACGGACCGAAATTCGGATAGCCGAACGACGTGTTGGCATAGGGCGTCGTGATGTACGGGGTGTAACCGCCGAGGGGACCGTAGTACCAGTTCAGTCCGCCGAAGCCGAGATTCGAGAACCGGTTGTAGGTCCAGTAGCCCGGGTACGAGATCCCGTCGCGCGGGGGACCACCGTAAAATCTTCCCCCTCCGGTCCCATAGGCCGGCGCATGCTCTTCGCGGCGGTGGTGCCCCTCGGCTCCGGGGGAATGATAAGGGGGCAAGTGCTGCGCCCGGGCCGACGGCGCGAGGACTCCCAGAAACCCAACTGCTGCGCACGCCGAGATGAACTTCCGCATGGCCAGCCTCCCTTTCCGCCTCGCGAAGTGTGGATTGTCCCACAGTCGGACAGAATCATGCGCGCACATTGATTATCGAAGGCGGCTGTCGGGCCGTCAAGAATAGGTTGCCCGCGGGACTGCCGAACGGCAGAGGAAATTCGAGGTACCCCTCGGGCCCGATTCTGCGAGCCCGTGGCGCGGGCGTGCAGCCGTCACACGGGAATGGCCGGCAAGTGCCTGTAGGCCGGCCTTCCAGGCCGGCGCCACAATAATTTGGACGACGGGTCACGGAGTCGCGCGTTCGACGAATGGCAGAACAAGCAACGCGGATTCACGCGAAGGTATAGAACGGCCGGCCTGGAAGGCCGGCCCACGGAACTACGCCGCCGCTTTACGGTTGCTCGCCGGGGCGAGTCGTACGCGTTCTTCCTTGACAAATCTGCTCGCAGCGCGTAGTGTACTAGTGAAATGGTACACTAGGAGCAGACGATGTTCTTCCGCATTGAGTCCGCCAACGGCCTGGCGATCTACGAACAGATCGTCCGGCAGGTGAAGTTCGCGGTCGCCGGCGAGGCCCTCCAGGCCGGGGACCTCGTCCCCTCCGTCCGCGAGCTGTCGCGCGAGCTGGCGATCAATCCCAATACCGTGGCCCGCGCCTACCGCGACCTGCAGGCGCAGGGAATTCTCGCACCGCTGCGGGGCACCGGCCTGGAAGTCACGCCCCACGGCGCGAAACACTGCGTGGACGAGCGGGTCAGCCTGATCCGCGAACGGCTGCGTTCGGTCCTGCTCGAAGCCCGCCGCAGCCGGCTCGAACTGGATGAGATCCACAAGTTGGTTGACGAGGAACTGGCCCGCCTCGACAAGAAAGGTAAAACCCCATGAGCGCCGTCGCCCGGATGAAGAATGTCACCAAACGCTTTCGCGGCCAGCTTGCCCTCGATGACGTTTCGCTCGAGATTCCGCCGGGGGTCGTGGTCGCCCTGCTGGGGGAGAACGGCGCCGGCAAGACGACCTCGCTCCGCATTCTGCTGGGGCTGCTGCAGCCCGACTCCGGCGAAGCGGAAGTCCTGAATCTCGATTCGCGGACGCAGGGCGACGAAATCCGCCGCCGGGTCGGGTATGTCCCGGAGCGCCCCACGCTCTACGAGTGGATGACGATCGCCGAAATCGGCTGGTTCGCCGCCGGATTCTACCGCGGCGGTTATCTGGCAAAATATCGCGACCTGGTCAAGGAGTTCGAGCTTCCCGAGGATCGCAAAATCAAGGAGCTGTCGAAGGGGATGCGAGCCAAAGTCGCGCTGGCGCTGGGGATGGCTCATGAACCGGAAGTGCTGATACTCGACGAGCCCACCTCCGGCCTCGATC
>JBLMWR010000304.1:0-3962 GCA_050257335.1 Deltaproteobacteria bacterium
TTGTGCTGGCGGCGAGCCCCGAATTCAAGCAGCTTGCCGTCAACCAGCTTGATTCCGACGCCGGCAACTGCAATGCCGGCCCTGCCGTCAGCAACGGCCGCCTGCTTTTGCGCTCGAACAAGTACCTGTACTGCATCGGCGGAAAGTAGGGCTGGCTTACAGCCTGACGGCAATGCATGGGTACGCGGTCACCGCGAGAAGCGGCCGTTCAGGATCTTGCCGACCTCAAACTCGAGCGCCTCGAAGAGCGCGCCTCCGAGTCGCATCACCACCGCTCCTTCGATCTGGCTCTTGAGGTGATCGGGATTCTTCGCCGGCAGGGCGACTCCCGAAATGTTCATCCCGGCGGTGCAGTAGCTGGTCGCAGCCATTGGCCGGGGGTAAGCGATGCGACACCCCGGGACAACGTTTTGCAACTTGATTTCGACCCCGGAGGGGCCGCATTGGGAGGGCTGAATTCCGCAGGGGAAAACCGGCGTTGATCTCGAAATGTAACGTCGCAGAATCGATCCCGCACGCTGGCACCCCCCCTTCGGGGTGCGGCCCGCTCTCTGTCACCCGACGTTTCCGCGAAAATGGTGGGGCTTTGAGTCCGCAGACTGGTGTGGGAAGCACACTGCTGTCAGCCAGTACGCTTGGACGTACTATCTATTTGGCGTCCCACCACCAGCGGCCTTCGGGAAGGGCCGGGTTCTTGCCGCGGCTGCCGACTTTGTCGAGACCGGCGTCTTCCTTCGCGATGCTCTTGTCGCGGGCGAGGGCGACCACATCGGCCTGCACTCCGCCGGCGACCTGCACGACGATGTCTTTCCCGCCGTACACCTTATGGTTCATCACCGACTCGACGACGGTCGGGGAGTTCACCACAGCCGGGTGATACATGCCGCCGGGGGCAAAGACCCCCAGGTCCCAACTGGCCTTGTCATGCAGCTTTTCCTGCCGGCAGAGGGCCGCCACCAGCGCCATGTCGAAGAGGTTCCGCAGGTCGGCGAAGACGGGGTCGCGCTGGGCGAGCTCGTCGTAGTGCCGCGTGAAGTTCTCGGCGAAGCGGCGATTGACCGGTTCGGAAATGCCGGTGGGGACATGCTCCCCCTGCGAGTTGACGAACTGGTTTTCGGACTGAACGAGGACCGACGAATCCTGGATCTCGAAGTAGCTGTGATCGGGATTGTGGACGATGGCGCCGTACTTCATCGTCAGCCACCAGCGCAGGGCTTCCAACGGCGCTCCGCGAGTCTGCCCGGCGGCCTTGAGCAGGTCGAAGTAACTGGGAATCTGCTTGCCGGCGTCAAGTTTGGCGACTCCGATGAGCTTCATCCGGTAGTCGGCTTCGACCAGCACCTGAGCGACGCGTGTGTTGGCGGGGACGCCCATGACGACGACATCCTGCAGACCGAGCCGGCTGTGCAGCTCCTTGAGCCATTTATTGAGCTGCCCTGGACCGAGCGGGCCGGAGGCGTTCGACGCTTCGACGAAGTCCCTGACCAGTTTGAGATTGGCATCGCGGGTGTTGATCGAGCAGCCGAATTCCTTCTCTCCGCCCGGGGCGAACGTCCGCGCCACGACGACGAAGTCGTCGAGCTGCAGCATGGGGCGGCCCGACTCGCGGCCGACCGGCCGGCCGGTCTCGTCGTACTTCCAGCCTTCGGCCGGTCCGGCGATGACGATTTCCTGTTCGTCTGGATAGACGAAGACGTATTTGATCTGCGTGAGTCCAGCCAGCCGCTGCATGGTTTCGAGGACCGAAAGCCCAACTTCAAGTCGCTGGCTGACCGCCTGCTCGAGTCGCTTGAGCGACACCAGCCGCAGACCGCTCGCGCGGGCCATGTCCTCATTGAGATCGGCGCTGCGCGCCTGGCGGGCCAGCGCTTCCAGCGCACCGGTCGTCTCCTCTTTCTTCAGTTGCCGCATGAGACCGTTGGGATCGACGAACACGCCGTTATTGTACGGCTGCATCGAGCCCGGGCCGCTGAGCGCTTCCCAAGTGTCGGGCTGCACGGTGTTTTCAATCAGGTTCATGAGCGGTCGGAAGTTGGCCATGCTCCCGCCGCTGGCGGTCCGTTCCCGCACAATTTCCCCGCGCGTGCGCGATCGCTGTTCGGGAATCGGAATGTGCCGGGCGGTGGCTTCAGCCGCCTGAAGCTCGCCCGCATCGCGCTCGGCGGTGACAATCTGCTTCAGGTATTTGGCGCGCTGCGTGAGATCGTCGATGGCGGCTGCGGCATCCACCGCGGGGCCGAATTCGCCTGTTTCCAGCCGGGCCGCGAGAAGCGCCGCATCGCCTGCCTCCGTCGCTCTCGCAGGCACACCGGCCTCCCGCGATTGGCGGGCTGACGACGGGCGTACCGTGCGCTCCGCGCCAGACGCAGAAGCGACCTGCGAACTGAACAGAACGCCAGCGATCAAAAGAGCCAGGCCGGTCTGGGCCGCGGAATTCCGGGACGACGGGAGCGAGATCGGTCGCACGACAATCTCCTGAAAAAATGATTGTACCAGCCGGGCCAGTTGGTTCGTTTGCAGGCAAAGAGGCTCTTTCTAGCATCGTCTAAGGCAAGCCCTGCGTCAAGAAAATTCGGGACGTTTTCTCAAGGAAATCCCGTGTTGGCCTTCGATAACGGTGGTGAGGGCGACAGCCCTCCCGGCCGTGTCGTCAGTGGCGGTCACGACGCCTGGAACGATATGACCGGCCTCTTGTGTTCCGCGGCGTCATCCGTTCCACGATGTGCCGTCCCAAGCGATCATCCGCTCCAGCAGGGCGATGACGTCGGCCGAAAAGACGCGGAACAGGGTCTCTCCCTTCTCCGCCGTCGCGAAGCGCGGGTCGCCGATGTGGCCGGGGGCAGTGCGGTCCCTGGTGATCCACGCCCGCTGAGCGGGCTCGAACCCCGTCCCGAATTCCACTGCCTCCACCTTGCTCAGGTCTCCGACCAGGTGCGGGGCGATGCGCAGGACCATCGAGGTTTCCCATTCGCAGGCGTGCCCCATCCGCCGCTGCTTGATGTTGGGATCCACTTTATATGGCTCGCCGCCAAGTCCCCAGTAGGTGGCCGAGACAATCAGCATGTCGTTGCGCTGCCGGTACTTCTGCCGCAGCTCGAACGTCGCCTGCTGCGCGGGAACGATGTTCCCGCCGTGACCGTTCAGGAGCACGAACCGATGGAAGCCGTGGACGATCAGATTCTCCATGAGATCAATGAGCAGGTCGAGATAGACCCGCGGTGAGGCCGACATGGTCCCGGGAAAATCGATGTGATGGTGCGAATTGCCCAGCCATAAGAGGGGGACGAACAGCACCTTGTCTTTCAGCGTCTCCGCCGTCCGGCGGACGACTTCGCCCAAAAGCAGGCTGTCGGTGAAGACCGGCATGTGCCGGCCGTGCTGTTCCAGCGCCGCAATCGGCAGCACAACCGGCGTCGTCTTGGGAAGGGCTTCGACTTTCGGCCAGGTCATTTCAAACAACTGCACGGGGATCTCTCCTTCTTATTGTGCCGGCGAGGAGGGACGTAAGTCCCCCGGTGGGGCGAAGTGCGCTCCAGGGGGCCGAGAACGGGATCGGGCTCAACTGGAGCTGAATTCACCGTACAGCATTGCAAAAGTGCGCTGGAAAATCATCCGTGCGGCCCCGTGCGGTGGGCCGAGGTGCGATTGTCAATTGGGGTGCGTACAAAGTGGTCCGGCAGCTCGGCTGACGCAGAATCCACAGGTTTCTCGGATTTTCACAGATGATTTCACGCGAATGCATTCTGAATCTGCGAAAATCCAGATAATCTGTGGGTGAACTCCCTGAAGCACTCCGTTTCAGAGTCACTGGGGATCTGGGCCATGCGCAGACCGTTGAAGACCCTTTTGACGGTGTCTTTCTCCATTTTTCTGGTAGCCGTTTTGACGGGCTTTGCTGCCGCGGATCCGGTGGCAGTGGATGGCCAGCCGCTCGCGGCAAACATGACGCGACTGCTGCAGGC
>JBLMWR010000305.1:0-6571 GCA_050257335.1 Deltaproteobacteria bacterium
GTCGTCGGGATCAGGGCATGTTGCAATCGGGAAACGAGGCGTGCTGATTTCCAGAGACGCCGGAGGCAGACGCCTCGTCTTCCCGGTTCAGTACGACCTGGCGTGAAGCGCCGAGCGATCGGCTGCGGCGTCCGCGGCCATTATGGCAGCTCCCCGAACTGTGGATGCGCCGTGTTCTGCCGATGACGGTGATGTTTCCAGGCCGTCGCCGGTATGATACAGCAAAATTTCAGACAAGGAATATGAGACGATGTTTCGGCGCCCGAAGTTTAAGCCGCACTTTCACGTGGAAACCCTTGCAGGAGAAGGGGTTTTCCTCATGTCCGAGGGACAGCAGACGGTGCTTCAGGGCCGACTGTACGAGCTGGTGGCTCCCCGGCTGGATGGGCGCCCGGTCGAGGAAGTCTGTGCGGACCTGAGAACCCAGGCGTCGCCCGCACAGGTGTTCTATACGCTGACGCAACTGGAGAAGAAGGGCTATCTTGCCGAGCAGGACGACTCCATGCCGCGCGAGGAGGCGGCTCTGTGGTCGGCTCAACAAATCGATCCGCGAGCAGCCGCAAAACGGCTGTCGGAAACTCCCGTCTCGCTGACCACCTTTGGCGATGTGAACGTCGAACAGTTCAGGGAACTGCTGGAGGCGGTTCGAATTCGCGTCAGCGAAGACGGCGCCATCGGGGTCGTCGTCACGGACCAGCCGCTGCGTCAGGGGTTGCAGGAATATAACCGGGAGTCTCTGTCGGCAGGGCGCCCGTGGGTCCTGATCAAACCGGTCGGTTCCCAGATCTGGGTGGGGCCTCTGTTCAGACCGGGAACGACCGGATGCTGGGAATGCCTGGCACGACGGATCCGCGCCAATTTTCCGATCGCCGGCTATCTTGACGGCAAAGGACTGCTGGCCAGCGCGGCGGGAATTGACTCCGGCGGAACCAGGGCCACGCTGACGACGGCCTGGGGCCTGGCGGCGACCACGATTGCTCTTTGGATCGGCAAAGACGATCCGTCCCCGATGGAAGGCAAGATCCAGACGCTCGATGTCGTGACGTGGAAGACGCAGACTCACGCGCTGATCCGCTATCCCGGCTGTCCGGCCTGCGGCCAAGAAGTCGCTTTGCAGCAGCTCCGGCAACCGTTGATTCTCGAGAGCCGCAGGAAAACGTATACCGAAGATGGCGGACACCGCGTTCAATCCCCGGAGGAAACGCTGGCGCGCTACGGACACCACGTCAGTCCCATTTCCGGTGTGGTTCCCCTGCTGGAACGGACCCACCCGGGCGCCAACGGCGTGATGCACGTCTTTCATTCGGGAAACAATATCGCCCGGGGCCCTCAGAACTGGGCGGGCCTGCGGCGGGACCTGCGGAACTCGAGCTGCGGCAAGGGAATTAACGAAGCGCAGGCGCGGGCCAGCGCGCTCTGCGAGGCCATCGAACGGTACTCCGGGATCTTTCGCGGAGATGAACCGCGGCAACGCTCGACGCTTTCGGAACTTGGCGACGAGGGCATCCACCCCAATTCGTGCATGTTGTTCAGCGAGAAGCAATACCGTGGACGGGACGAATGGAACTCCCGTGCCGCCGTCTTCCACTACATTCCCACCCCGTTCGATCCCGAACGGGACGTCGACTGGACGCCCGTCTGGTCGCTGACTCAAGAGCGGACTCGCTTCCTGCCGTCGGCTTTCTGTTATTTTTCGTACCCGCAAGGCGATGACGAGGATTATTGCCTCGGCTGCTCGAACGGCAACGCGGCCGGAAATTCTCTCGAAGAGGCCATACTTCAGGGATTGTTCGAGCTCGTGGAGCGCGACAGTGTGGCCCTGTGGTGGTACAACCGCGTCCGGCGCCCCGCCGTGGATCTCGACAGCTTCGAGGAACCCTACCTCCCGCGACTCAGGGAATACCTCCGGCAGAAGCGACGCGATCTGTGGGTCCTGGACCTGACCAGCGACCTGCGGATTCCCGTGTTCGCGGCCCTCTCGCGACGGCTCGACGGTCCCACGGAGCAGATCATGTTCGGGTTTGGATCGCATCTCGACCCGCGCGTCGGCTTGTTGCGCGCGGTCACCGAGCTCAACCAGATGCTGGTCCACATCCTTGATTCGCCGCCCGAAGGCCCGAAGGAGGAGCTGCTGAACGACCCGGACACTTTGCGCTGGCTTCGAAGCGCTACGCTGGCCACCGAGCCGTACCTCGTGCCGTCTGACGTTCCTGCGCTGACCGCGTCGTCATATCTGCGGGAGTGGACGGATGACATCAAGGAAGACGTGCTGCTCTGCAAGTCGCGCGTGGAACAACTCGGAATGGAAATGCTCATCCTGGATCAGACGCGGCCCGAGGTGGGCATGCCGGTCGTTAAAGTCATTGTGCCGGGGTTGCGGCATTTCTGGGCTCGATTCGCCCCGGGACGATTGTACAATGCACCCGTGAAGATGGGCTGGACTGCGCAACCGACAGCGGAAGGACGCCTCAATCCGATTCCCATGTTTTTGTGAGCAGAACGCGGCGCAGAGCGCAATTGGGAGGACTGGCGAGTGCCCTGGTTGCTGTCCCTTCGAGAACGAACGTCCCTTCATCAGAACAGCGACGGGAGGCTCGTATTCGAGAGTCCGTTTGTCCGGCTCGTGGTCGACGAGGGAATCTGCTCTCCACTTGCGGTTCTGGCGGACGAGCCGGCCGGCGAAGAGGCCCTTCTTGAACAGATCGGCCGAAGCCGCGGGTTTCACGCGGTGGCCAGATTCCATTTCCACCTCAGACGCCTGGTCGAGCGCGGAATCATCGTCCGTTCGTCCCATCAGGACGGGCATCCCCTGGCCACGGTCATTCCGATCGCCCCCGCATTCTGCTTTCCCGCGGCAGCCGTTGTTTCCGGCCATCGGTACGTCATGTCGCGATTCGCCTTCGTCCACACTGTGGGCGGCCAGGCCGTGCTCGAATCGCCGCTTTCGCACGCGCGGGTACTGCTTCACGATTGGCGGGCCGCAGCGCTCATCCACGCTTTCGCACAGCCGCGTGAACCAGCACCGGTCGATGAGATGATCCCCGGCTTGTCCCCCGAAGCAGCGATCAGCACTCTCAGGCTGCTGATTGCCGCCGGAATGATGCTGGACGCCGACGGCGGTGGGCCGGCGGCCGAGGACGGCGGTTCGCTCGGCTCGTGGGAGTTTCACGATCTGCTGTTCCAAACGCGCAGCCGCGACGGCCGGCACGACCTCCCCTGCGGAACCACCTACGCGCAGGCGGAGACCATGCCGCCCCTGCCGGTCGTGAAATCGGTGACGTCCGGCAGCTTCGTCGATCTGCCACGCCCGGATATGGGCCGCCTGGAACGTGAAGACCCTCCTTTTGCGCGGGTTTCGGAAGAGCGCGTCTCGATTCGGGAATATGCGGCCGAGCCGATGAGCCGCGAGCAATTGGGAGAGTTCCTGTTTCGCGTCGCACGCGTCAGGAAACGATACGCGATCGACATCGAGATGCCGGCGGGGGCGATGCCGCTCGAGGCGACGTCACGGCCGTATCCGTCGGGCGGCGCCCTTTACGCGCTCGAGATTTATCCGGTGGTCCAGGCGTGCCGGAATGTGGCTGCGGGACTGTACCACTACGACCCGCTCGAACACCGTTTGGCTCGTCTGAGGGAAATGACCCCGGAAGTCGCAGGTCTGGTGGAGCACGCAGCGGGCTGCACCGGGGCGACGGCGAAGGAGATTCAGGTGCTCTTGGTCTTCTCGGCCCGGTTTCAAAGGGTGAGCTGGAAATACAGCGGGCTGGCTTACTCCCTCATCCTGAAGGACGTGGGGGTTCTGCAGCAGTCGATGTACCTGGCCGCCACGGCGATGGGACTGGCCCCCTGCGCTCTCGGTGGGGGGAACTCGGACCTGTTCGCACGCGCTGCCGGCACCGACTATTACGCGGAAACGTCTGTCGGCGAGTTTCTTCTTGGAAGTCGCAGAGATGATGCCGTCGTTCCCTGACTGTCGATGCTCGACGAGAACAGCGATCAAATCCGTCTTTCGGAGCCGTCACTGCATTGCCGGGCCGTCTGCGGCACCTGCGCCAGAGGGGAGTTTTCAGTCATGAAACGGGTCCTTTATCTGCTGGGGCAGCTCAGCGATCTGGACGTGGAGTGGATGATGGCCAAGGGGCGGAAAGAACGCGTTCCGGCCGGAACGGTGTTGATCCGCGAGGGGCAGGCGATCGACGCGCTCTACATCATCCTCGACGGGGTGCTCGAAGTCGCCGGCCGGTCCCTGGGCACGGAAAAACCAATCCGGCTCGGTTGCGGGGAAGTTGTCGGGGAAGTTTCGTTTGTCGACTCCCGTCCGCCAACGGCGACGGTGACTGCGGCGGTGGATTCGACCATCCTCTCGGTCCCGCGCGGCCCCTTGAAGTCCAGGCTCGAGCAAGACTCCGAATTCGCCGCACGTTTCTACCGCGCGATTGCGATCTTCCTGGCCCAGCGATTTCGCGACACGGGGCAGCGGCTGGGGTACGGCAAAGACCGGCCCATTCAGGAGGACGAAGAGTACGAAGGCGAACTGGGCGCCGAGGTCCTGGACAGCATTCACGTTGCCGGCTCGCGCTTCGACCGCGTCTTGCAACGACTGCTTGCCCAGTGAGATCTGTCTGTGAATTCTGCCAGTCAATTCTGTGAGGGCGAAAGGCCGGGACCCGCATGATCAGGGACATCTACCGAAAACAGGCCCTCGAGCGCCTGGCCTCACCGGAGCAGCTCGACCAGCTTATGCCGCTGACCCGCCCGCGGGAATGGGTGGCACTGGCCGCTATCGGACTTCTCATCGCGGGTGCGCTTTTCTGGAGCGTGTTCGGCACGATCCGAACCACGGTGGAAGGAAGCGGCATCCTCACCCGGAGCGAAGGGGTGCGCACCCTGACGGCCGAGCAACCGGGAATCGTGGGATCGATCTCGGCGGAGATCGGGGACGAGCCGAAGGCGAATCAGGAGTTGATGCGGATCATGCCGTCCGGGGATGCGGGAGCTGAGCAGAGGCGAATCGTGAGTCCTGGCGCGTCCCGCGTCCTGGACATCGCCGTCGGACCCGGAGACGCCGTTGACAAAGGAACTCCCCTGCTCACGCTCGAGTCTCTGGCCCATCCGCTGCAGGCGGCGGTTTTCCTGCCTGCTGCCGAGGCATTTCAGATCGAGACGGGGATGGAGGTGCAGGTCTTTCTGGGGACGGACCGGGACAGAAACGCCGGGATGTTGAATGGCCGCGTGAAGGTCGCCGCAGGCGTTCCCGCAACGCAATCCAGAATGATGATGCTGCTTCAAAGCGAAGAATGGGTGGCGAATCTGACTCGCAATGGTCCGTGTTTCGAAATCATCGTCGATCTGGATTCCAAATCCTCACGATCGGAGATCGCCTCGATGGCGGGGATCCACAGTGGGACGCCTTGCCGGGTCGCGATCACGGTCGATCGGCGGAGCCCGCTGCACATGGCCTTTCCCGGACTGAAGGGCGGAGGCGGCGCCTGAAATGGGAGCACGATCCGCATTATCGCGTCCGGGCAAGAGAACCCGAACTCCCACCGTCCTGCAGATGGAGGCCGTTGAGTGCGGGGCCGCGGCCCTGGCGATCGTCCTGGGATATTACGGGAGGATCGTCTCGCTGGAAGAGCTGCGCGTCGCCTGCGGCGTCTCCCGCGACGGGACCAAGGCCAGCAATATCCTGAAAGCGGCCCGCGCCTATGGCCTCAAAGCCAAGGGGTTCAGCAAACAACCGTTTGAACTCCCTGATCTGCCGGCCCCCATGGTCGTGTTCTGGAATTTCAACCATTTTGTGGTTGTCGAGGGTTTTGCACGGGGAAAGGTTTATCTGAATGATCCCGCGATGGGGCCCAGGACCGTCACCGACGCCGAGTTTGGCGAAAGCTTCACCGGGGTCGTGCTGGTTTTCGAACCGGGCGGCGAATTCCAGCCGGGGGGCGTCCGCCGCGGTCTCCTGGGACCGCTGCGGGAACGTCTTCGCGGCTCGCAAGGGAGCCTGATCTACGTCCTGGCGGGCAGCCTGATGCTGGCGGCCATCGGCCTGGCGATCCCGCTGCAGGTCCGGGCGTTCGTGGACTACTGCGTTGTTGCCGACCGCAAAAACTGGGCGGGTCCCCTGTTGCTCGGAATCGCGCTGGCCGCTTTATTGCGCGGCGGCCTGACTTGGTTGCAGCGGCGCTACCTGTTGCGGCTGGAAACAAAACTGGCGCTCACGTCGTCGTATCGCTACTTCCACCATGTCCTGCGTCTGCCCATCGAGTTCTTCACGCAGCGCTACGGCGGAGAAGTGGGCAACCGCGTCGAAATCAACGACCACATTGCGGGCCTGCTTTCCGGCAAGCTGGCCGCGAATTTCCTCAACCTCGTCATGGCGCTCTGTTATCTGGCCCTGATGTTTTCCTTCGACGTGGTCCTGACGCTCATCGGATCGGCGATCGCGGCGCTCAACCTTCTGGCGCTGCAATACGTGTCGCGCGGCCGCCAGGACATCAACATGCGGCTGCTGCACGAACAGGGGAAGATGCTGGGTACGTCGATGGCGGGCCTGCAGAGCATCGAGACTCTC
>JBLMWR010000306.1:0-3042 GCA_050257335.1 Deltaproteobacteria bacterium
TGGCCAGCGCCGTTCGGGCCGGGTCGGGTTTGGGGGTTTTAGGATCGGCGGGGATATTAGCGTCGGCCGCCTCCGCCTGCCGGGCGAGGAAGGCCAGGCCTGCCTCCGTCTCTTTTTCTGAAGGAGCGCGGCCGAAGACCAGCCGCCACGCCCGCTGGAACCGCGCGGCCGGATCATCACCCGCCTCGCGTGCGATCCGGGCGGCCATCGCCTCCGCCTCGTGCGCCACCAGCGGGCTGTTCATGAGCAGCAGCGACTGCGGCGCCACGGTCGAGGAGACCCGCTGCTGGCAGTTGGGGGTCATCAGCGGGGCGTCGAAGGGTTCGAGCATCCCCAGCGGCATCGAACGCCGCACCTGCACGTAAATGCTCCGCCGGAATTCCTCTTCGCCCAGGGAGACCACCTTGCCCGTCGGCCGCCCCGCGGAGTCACGCGTATCGATGCTGACGACGATCTGGCCGACGTCGTCCGGAGCGACCGGCACCGGGGGCCCGTATTGCTTGCTCGACAACCGGCCGCTCAGGGCGAGGAGCGCGTCGCGAATGGTTTCGGCTTCCAGCCGCCGCACCGGCATGCGGCCCAGCATCCGGTTTTCGGGATCGACTGCCTCCAGGTCGTCGCAGCGGCGGGAGGCCTGCCGATAGGCGGTTGACGTGACGATCAGCCGCTGCAACCGCTTGAGCTTCCAGCCGCCGGCCATAAAGTCGTCCGCCAGCCAGTCGAGCAGCGCGGGATGCGAGGGGCGTTCGCCGAGAATGCCGAAATCTCCGGGAGTCGCCACGATCCCCCGTCCGAAGTGGTGCATCCAGAAACGGTTGACGAGGACGCGGGCCACCAGGGGATGCTTCCCGCTCGTCAGATGCCGGGCGTACGCCAGCCGCCGGCCGCTGGTGGGAATCTGGGGATCGTCGGCGGCGATGGTCAGGCCGGTCGTGTTGAGGACTGCCAGTTCCCCCGGCGCCACGTCCTGCCGGGGCTGGTTGAAATCGCCGCGAGAGAACAGCTTCGTCGGCGGAATCTGCCCGGGGACCTCGGTGAGGCACTGCACGTAGTCGTCCGCCGGCCGCTTCTTGCGGGTCGCTTCGGTCAGCTCGTCCCATTTCTTGTTGAAACCTGTGAGCCGGTCGGGAAGATAGAGGTAGACCGAGCCCCGGTCGACGTTGAGGAAGGGATACTCCTTGATGAGCTGCTTCTGTTCGTCGGTGCGCTTGTCGGCCGGGGTCTCGCGGACCGCTTTGGCCTGGGCCTGAATTTCAGTCGGCAGCTTGGCCAGCTCGCGCTCGAACGTTTCGGCGACAATCTTGTCAAGCTCGTCGGTCCGCTGCTTCGAGACCTCCTGCAGCTCCTTCTCGACGGCATCCGCCGCCTTTCGCGTTTCATCGGACCACAGCGACACCAGGCGCGCGTTCGGCGCCCGCCAGTTCTTCCAGTCGTACGCCGGCTCGAACAGGGCGCGGATGCGATAATAGTCGGCGTGAGAGACGGGGTCGTAGCGATGAGCGTGGCACTGGGCGCACCCCACCGTGAGCCCCAGCACCGACGTGGAAACGATCTTGATCGTCTCGGCGACGGTTTCGTTGCGGGCCACGTTCTGATCGACGCCGCCGTCTCCGGTGCCGTCGGGGCCCATGCGCAGAAAGCCCGTCGCGCTCAGCCGATCGGCCTGCTCGGGCGTCAGGTTCGCGTACGGCGGTGTGAGCAGTTCGTCTCCCGCCATCTGCTCCACGAGGAATTCATCCCAGGGCTTGTCGGAGTTGAACGCGCGGATGACATAGTCGCGGTACCGCCAGGCCCATTTGCGTTCGAGATCTTTCTCGCTGTAGCCATCGCTGTCGGCGTACCCGGCCGCATCGAGCCAGTGCCGGCCCCAGCGTTCGCCGTACGCCGGCGAGGCCAGCAATTCGTCAACCAGGCGTTCATACGCGTCGGGGGCCGGATCCTGCACGAATCGGTCCACCGCGTCAGGAAGCGGGGGCAAACCGGTCAGATCGTACGCGAGCCGGCGGATGAGGGTCGCGCGGTCGGCCTCGGGGCTGTAGCTCAGTCCCTTCGACTCCAGCCGCGACAGCAGAAAGGCGTCGATCGGCGAGCGGACGAGATCCGGCTTCCGGGCGGCCGGCTGCACCGGCCGGCGGATCGGCTGGAACGACCAGTGCGCCCGCTCTTCTTCGGTGAAGGTGTCCCCCACCGCCAGCGATTCCGGCTCGGGCCGCGCCGTTTTCGTACCCTCGTCGATCCAGCGGGCCAGAAGCTCGATCTCGCGCGCCGCAAGTTTCTTCTTGCCAGGAGGCATTTCGCTGGCGGCGACCCGTTCGTACAGCAGGCTCTCGGCATGTTTTCCGGCGACGACCGCCGGCCCCGAATCACCTCCTTTTAACAGAGACCGCGCCAGGCGCGCGTCGAGCCCCCCCTTGAACTCCTCTTCTTCGCCATGACACTGCCAGCAATGCGCCTTGAGCAGGGGGCGCACGTGCGCCTCGAACGTGACCGGATCGGGAGGCTCCTCGCCAGCCGGCAGCGCGGCCGGTGTTGCCAGCAGGGCAATCGACAAGAGCAATCGCATCATGGCAGGGGGAGCAGGCGGGAGGATGCGGTGGGCAGGCTGTCGCTTAAGTATGGCGGCACGCAGCCCGATCGGCAATATCAACCGGCATTTATTTGTAAAGCAAGGCAGGCTCATGCCCTAACAGTAACGCAGACTGGGTAGGCGCTGGGGGAAAGGGCATTAACAATTTTTTATTCAAATTAACCGTTCACGTTCGGGCAAAACGCGGGCTGTAAATTGGCCTTCGCGCCGAAGGCAAAATCAGCGAAATGACGGCCATATCGCACAAGGCGCTGATCACGGAATGTCAGATTTATTAACAGAGCTACCCCTGTTGCCGGGAACGTGACGTGGGGGCGTTGTTCGACCACTGGAACAAACACATCAAACGCGTGGGAGATGACGTGATGAGTCATACCCACCAACTCTTTCGGCACAGGACCGATTACGGGCCGATTCTGCCAATTTGGCAAAGTCTATCGCGGTTTCCAGTTGTA
>JBLMWR010000307.1:0-4928 GCA_050257335.1 Deltaproteobacteria bacterium
GCACGAAGGAAACAGTGATGAGATAGACGCTTCCATCGACCTCGCCTACCGTCACATCGACGCCCGCTCCGAGGTTGGCGTACCAAGCGATCAAATCGTGAATTGTCCCATCATTATGGAACCACACCCGTAGGATGGGCGAATAAAAGAAACTCGTCGCCTCCCACAAGATGCCCGGCTGCGAGACACGACTGTAAGCCCAGCACGCCGGCCCGAAACTCAGCGGATACGCCACCAGCGCCACGACCACCACCACGGTCGCCCAGAACGCCACGCCGGGTTTATTGCGGGGGTTCATCGCCACTCCCATTCCTCGCTTGTGATGTGGGCCGGTTCACCGCGGTGTTTCTCGTAGTTGACCGTATAGACCCAATATGCCCCTTCTCTTGCGCCAACCTCAGCATACCGACAGAACGGGTGGCCATTTAGGCCGGTGCTGTTTGACCCGTTACTCCAGAAGTCACCTGCAGGCGGGCGAAACGTATCATGCACCTGTTTCCAGCACATCAGCTTTAGAAGCGGCGAGTAGACGACGGGGGGCAGGTTCTTTCCGCGGTCGCTGCGACTGGTGATCCAGCACACCGGGCCGAACGACGCGGCGTACAGCACCGGCAGCCCGACCAGCAGGGCAGCGATCCACGGCCAGAGGGGTTTCTTGCGGTCGTCGCTCATGCCGGGATTTTACCCAGTGCACGGCGACGGCGGGAAGGCGAACCTGCGCTGTGACTTCCGAACACGCTGTCAGGCTCGTTTGCGGATCTCCGGTCCACCACGATCGAACGCTGCCAGGATCTGGAGATCAGCGTCCTCGTCCCCAGGGGACAACGCGTCGCTACGCGCCAGTCGTGCTTGAGCGGTCACTCCTCGACTTCGCGGCCGTCCGCCGAGATGCCGGGAATTTCGATCGGAGCCACGAAGCCGGTATGAGGCGAATCGGGTACATTGTGCAGCGGCTCGCCTTGCCAGGCGACGGTCTCGTCGATCTTCAAGGCCACCACCTCCGCCCCTGTCATGCGGCCAGCCGCGTAGTTCCATTGCTTGCTGTCCAGGGAAGTGCCACCCACTTTTATGCGGAAAGCTGGGAAGGTTGGGAAGATTCGTTGCCCCGTGATCACGGGAGAATGGGCGGCATGCGGCATTTCCACGGATTGCGACAGACGCGACCAACGAGATTTATGGCATTTCCACCGGTCGTCAGGCGTCACCATGATTGACGGCACTTTTCCGCGGTGCGTGCGCGAAAAATGCGTGGCACTAACTCTGCCTGCTGCACCGGGCCTGACTTCGGTGTCAGGTTGAATTGTGAACATTCTTGTTAGACCGTCGACTCTGTTGTGTACCTCCAATCACGACGGCTGAAGTGTACGCCTCGTTCGCTGAGGGTGCGCTCGAACGCTTCGTCATCCGGAGTCGAGGACAAAATAAGCTCGCGCGGCGACTCGCCGCCAGACTCTCGCATGAGGTGGTAACAAACGCCGATTGGCCCACGGTGGCGAACCACCTCCCGAATCTCTGTCCACGGAATCGTCTGGCGCCCGTAAGCCTTTGTGAATGTAACGCCACTCTCTGAGAACGTCGCCGTGTTCCTGGAAAACTTCCACAATCCAACAACCATCAGAACCATGAGAACGGGATAAATGATCGCAAAGAAAAGCAACCAGCCGAGGAAAACGAGAGGCAGTGCCAGAAAATACGGAATCCATGCAACGGGATTGCGCGTCACGGGAATGCCGTGGATGCGACCATGTCTGAAGGCCGACCACGGCAATTTGAGTAATTGAGCAAACATGAAATTCCGCCCAGCGTATCCGGCATTCGATCGCCGCGGCCACGCAGCGCTGTAACCGTCAGCCATTATTCCACGAGATCCTGTGCCTCAGCAAGCTCGCGATCGTTCAGGTGCATATACCTCCGGGTGGTCGAGATGTTGGCGTGCCCGAGCAGCCGACGGGCGAATTCGATCCCCTTTTCCCGGCAGATTTTCGTGCCGCATTCGTGCCGGGCCACGTAAAGCACCAGGTCGCGGGGCAGGCCGGTCAGGTCCCGCAGCCGGGAATACGACGCAATTTCGGATTTTGGATTTCGGATTTGACGGTGCGCATCGTCAAATCAGTCGTTCGCTGGCGACGGGCGGGCCGGGGAAGCCCGCCCTGCGGGCAGGCGCCGCCTCGCATCAGGCCACCAAAGCACCGGCTGAAGCCGGGACTACGAACTACGCGGCCGAGGCGTCGTGCAGGCCCGTCTGGCGGTGCCGGGCGGTGAGCAGGTGGATCGCGCCGGTCAGGCCGTGCAGGGCGTCTTCGATCTGTTGCGTTTCGCGCAAGACCCGCAGGTTGTCCGCCAGCGTTCCCTGCAGCTCGACGAGCTTGCCTTCGCCGCTGGCGACTTCGCGCAGCGCCATCGCCAGCCCGGCGAAATCGTCCTTGATCGACACGGCCCGTTCGAGCAGCGTCTGGATCTGTGCCATGTGCTTGTCCTGCCGGGCGTCGACCAGCGACAAAACCTGTCGCAGCCGTTCTTCCCGCCCACTGTCGAAGGCTTCCTGCCGGCGCTGCAGGACGTCGAGCGCCGATTCCCACCCGCGGGCTTCCTGCTGCTGCCGCTCGTCGAATCGCTGGAACAGCACGTCGAGGGTCTGCGTCCAGACCTCGATCTGCCGCTGCAGCGTCGTCCCGATCGCCTGCAGCGCCGCTTCGTTTGCGGACTGCACGGCCGAAAGGAACGGCATGATGTTCGGGTCTTTGGCCTCGAACCGGTTGAGCAGCTCGCGCTCGACGAGGCGGTCGATCGAATGGTCGATCCCCCGTTCCAGGCGCTCGCAGATGAAGAGCGAGAACATCATCGTCATGGCGGCCGACAATGCGACCGTGGTCGTATTGAACGCCTGCCCCATCTCGCTGACGATTTCAGGCAGTTTCTCGGTCACCTCGTCGGCGGAAAAGCCGCTGAGTGCCGTGCCGAAGTGCACCACGGTCCCGAGAAACCCCAGCACCGGAGTCACGCCGATCACGAACCGCATCAGGGTGTAGTTGGCATGGGTGCTGTCCTCGTCCTGCTCGGCGAGGTAGACGAGGTGCTCGCGATACTCGTCGGCCGAGCCTTTTTCGGAGACGAATTCGAGGGCCCGCTGCAGGCGCCTGCCGACTTTTGATTCGCGGAAGAAGCGGGCCCGGGACCTGACCTGGTGGAGCAGCACGGCGGCGCCGGCGGCACTCTCGCGTCCCTGGCGGGGAGGGAGCCAGTCCTGGCGCAGGGCCAGCAGCTCGCGGGGGAAGCTCAGGAAATTCTTGATGAGGTCGATGATGCCCCAGATGAACAGGGCCACGATCACGTGCTCGACCACATGCTCGGTCGTATACCGGTGCAGGACCGACCCCTGCATCTTCGGCTGGTAAACCACATAATAGAACGCGAACGTGCACAGCCCGGCGACGAGAAAGGTCGGGTCCAGCACGCGCGGCAGCAGCGACTTGCGATTCTGGGACATAGTGCGATCGGCTCTCGTGTCTGGGAATGTGGGGAATGTGTAGCAAACAGGGCAATTCGCCGCAATCCCGGTACTGTACGTCAGGCTTACAGCCTGACAGCGCTGCGGTACCGAGTATTTGCTGCGGAAAGCCGGGCAACATCTCGGCCACTGAACTGGCGAAATCCCAGTAGCCCATCTCGCGGAGCGAGATGACTGCATGACGACATGCCGATTGCCCCGAGAAAGGCGAACCGTCCGCGGCCAGTTGAACGCCGAGATGGGATGTGCGAGCGCGGTTCATCAAGCCTGGCGCGAGACGTTTTCGTTGCCCTTGCGGCGGCAAATCGCACTTCCCGGGAACTTTTCTGGTGTCGGAAGCGTCTAACTAGGTCTGCTTGCTGCCGTTTTTTCTGAACGGAGACGGCTCATGATTTGTCGGATGCTGTCAGGCTGTGCGTGGTTGGCGGTAGCCCTTGTGGTCGCGTCTTCCGCCGAGGCGGCCATTCTGGGGAGCCAGTCCCTGGAGATCGATTTCACGAAACCCGATGAAGCGGCTCGCAAGGCCACGTGGTCAGACCCCGATCATCTCACGTGCACGGAGCGCGGCTTCGGTGTCGTTGCCGAGGAGAACGCCTGCCGCGACGGCTGGCTGCAGACGATTCCTGCCGGGATCGGGACGAGCTGGCGGCCGACCAGCGCGGCACATTTGAGAGTGACGCTCAAGCCCGCGCGGAACCGCGAGGCGTACGACAAATTCCGCGAAGAGTACCGGAAGCTTGACGTTCCGTGGACCGACGACGAAGAGGCAATGTGCGGCTGGATTCTGGAGGGCGATGACACGGAGCGGGCTTCCGATTTGTGCAGGCCGCCCAGATTCTCCAGTATCTCTCCAATGAATAACCATCGGCGGCCGATGAATAACATTCATCGAAACGCAACGCGTTGTCCCCGCTGGTCTTCCATCGTTTTCGGACGGATGAGAGGCGGTCGCGAGGGTTCTGCTTCTGGGAATTTACGATCGTCGGCCCGCCGTCATAACTCATGAAGAATTGGCCACTTGCGTCCGAGCATTCGGCTTCCTTCGGCACGCGTGAGTTTCCACGGCATTATACAGACATAGATATTCATTCCGTGATGATACCGGAAAGGACTTATGGCGAGGAGCACTCGCCGGGCGGGTTGTTCCACGCAGGATTGAATGATGCGGGAGGTTCCAGGTTAATGCTTTCGCCGGTGCGCACGAATCGTGGGTGGCCGGGGCTGGAGCGGCAGCGAAGCCCCGGACGGTGACGAGACACGAATACCGACCGCGCATTCTTGCGAGAGCAGGCTTTCAGAGATGGTCACCGGGGCCCCGGCGCGCCGGGATCGGTCCAGTCCCCAGCCTCCCTCACCTGGCGCATGCGCCCCGGACGCACTGACGCGCTCTGGCTGCACACCAGTATCGAACGGCAGGAGC
>JBLMWR010000308.1:0-3061 GCA_050257335.1 Deltaproteobacteria bacterium
GCCGTGGCGGTCTGCGCCAACCGCGACGGATCGGGGGTGCGTCCCATGCGCGCGGCGGCAGCCACGATAAGGATGATCAGGATCCCGACAATATTGGCCAGGACATCGAGGAATGAGTCGGAGCCGAAGGGAATTTCCTCGCGGGCGCGGCGGCTCATGGGCGGCCTCCTGACGCTCGTAAAGATCGTCGCACTGCGCGACAGTCGCAGTCACCCTCGCCTGGCGAGTTTGTCTGAAACAGGCAGGATGCTGGCGTCAGGTTGACCCGGCACACGAAATTGAGGCACGGACCCATCATGGTGCGACTCCTGTGGCACTCTTCCCGGCTTTGCTGCCAGGTTTGTTGTTCGCCTTGTCGCCCCGCGTTTCCGGCGCGTATTCCATCGTCGACGTGACTCCCCACTGGCGTTCGAGCGGCTCGTGCAGCCGTTCGTAATACTGGTTCCCCCCCGGATAAACGACGAATTTGACGGTGGGGAGCCAGTAGAAGCTCGCCGGCGGTTCGCCCCATTTCTCTGCGGCGTGGTCGATGCCAGCCACGACGTGGTTCAGCAACTCTTCGGCCGTTTCGCCCTTCCCCACCGGGACCACGACATCTTTCGAGCCCACCAGGATGCGATCGGACAGGACTCGCACCTCGAGCTTCCGTTCGAGCCCGATTGTGGCCCGGGGGCGCGCCCGACCCCACAGGCGGGGGCCCATCGCCCGCCCCCTGGAACCTCCGGTCTTCGCGTCGTCTTGTCCCAGGCGCGGGCCGTCGGCGGGATCGCCGCTCGCTTTTCGTTCGGGCTGACTGTTGAGACGAATTCTGGCGCCGGGGTTGCCAATCTGCACTTGGCCCGGCGATCCGCCGGACGAGCCGTCTCCCGAATCGGGTGTGGTTATTGACGAATCGCCGGTCGACGTAGCGGCGGCTGCTCCCGAATCGCTGCCATTTTCGCCCGACGTCGCCGAGCCTGATGCCGCCGAACCCGTCTTCGACTTCGAGGCGCCAGAGACGTGGAAAGGATCACCGCCGACGCTGGAAGACCCGACGCTGGAATCGTCGCTCGAGTCCTGCGGATTCGCGCGGGGCGCAAAGGGCACATCCCGGGTTCCAGCGTTTCCGTCGGCATCCAGCAGACGGCCCGGGACGTAATCCAGCGGAATCTCCAAGGGCACATCGCCGTCTCCGGTACTGTCCCCCGTATCGCCATCGGCGGGGGCGCCGCCGAGCGTCGCCGGCCGGGAACCGACTCTGCCGGGGGAGCGTCTGCCGCGCGACCCGCCCCGCCCGGACCCGGATGCGTTCGGCGTCGCCGTTGTGCCCCCCTTCCCGCCGGGCGATCCCTCGCCGGACTCGGCCCCCGGCGCGGAATCGAAATCGTTTCCACCAGTTGCTCCCGGAGTTCCGTCCGCAGCACCGCCACCGCGGCGTCGGGAGCCAATAACCGAGTCATCACCTGAGCGGTCACCCCCTGCGCCACCGGTAACGCCGCCGGTATCGTTTCCGCCAGGCGCTTCCTGCCGTCCGCCGGCGCCGGGTTTTGCGCCGCCGTCAATTCCGGCGGGGCGGCTGGCGAGTGTTCTGCCGCCGCTTCCGGCCCCCGAGCGCGTGGCCCCTTCCGAGCCCGAACCGCCGCCAATTCCGGCTCCGGCTTCCAATGCCGCCTTCGTCCCCGATCCGGTCCCAGTCCCCATTCGCCTCCCCGGAGTTGTCACTCCGCCTGATCCCGCACCGGCGCCGGCATTCTTCGAGCCGTCGCCATCCGCGGCGCCTCCCGAAACGTCGCGGGAGCGGCGCGCGGCCGGTCCAAACTGGATCGACGGTTTCCGGTTGCCGCGCGGACTTGCGCCGAACGGGGGACCGCCCGGTTCGACATCACCGTCTCCCGGCAGAGAATCCTCGGAAAATCCGCCGCGGCCGGGATTGCGCCCCCCGAAGCTGCCGCGCTGGGCTGCATCGGCCAGTGCATCCTTGATCTCGCTTTGGGCCTGGACCGTCCTGTCGAGCGTCTCTTTCAGTGCGACCTTGGCGACCGGATCTGGTTTCGGCACGCTGAGTTTCCAATCCTCTTCGATCAACTCGTAGCCGAAGTTCGTGCCGAGCGACGACAGAAAGCTGCGCGCCACGTAATAGTTCAGGCAACCGCTGGGGCGCACCAGGAGCAGGACGTAGGGTTCGGGCTCGGCGCCGCCCGATTCGCGGCGGCGGCGGGACCAATAACGCAGCAAGACCTGCGTTCCGGTGAGGAGCGGGTTGTAATTTTCCTGAAATCCCTTCAGATCGACGGGGCTGACGGTTTCATCTTCGGGGAGAAAACGGAAGCCCTGTCCGCTGCACTCGAGGTAGATTGGTCGGCGGACGCTCCCGGAGGTTCCCTCGTAGGGGACGAGGGCGTATTCGTTCGCCTTGCCGGACTGCTGGCGGTTCAGGAGGTCAATGTTTTTGCGCGTCAGGGCGATTTTCTGGGCGATCTTCGCCTGCTGCTCCTCGAGCTTCGTCTCGAGTTCGGTGAGCGACTGGCTGGCGTCGGCCACCGCCGCCTCCTTCGCGCGGGCCTTGCGCATCTGGTCCTCGAGGTCTTTGACCTGCGTGCCCGCCTCCTTCATGAGCTGCCGCCGCCGGCGGTATTCGGCCTCCCTTTTCTGCAGCGTTTCGCGGGCCTCGGCGAGCACCGCGAGACACGCCTCGTGACGTTTCTGTTGCGCGGCGGCACGCTCCTGTTCTTCTTCCGGCGAGGGCCGGGCTGGAACCGGAGGGACGGCGGCGTCAGGTGGCACAGGGTCTGCGTCGGGCTCCACGGCGGGGGCCAGGGCGGCCAGCCGGGCCAGTTCGCGCGCCTCGGCGCGTTCGCGAATCTTCGGCGTCATCGCCAGCAGCATCAGGATCAGCGACCCCATGGTGCAGACGAGCGTGTCGAGAAACGTAAACAGCGATATGGGCGAGTGCGAACTCGAACGTCGACGCATTCTCGGGTGATCGCCAGGAGTTGCAGGCCGGCCTTCCAGGCCGGCCTGCGATGACTTACGCAGCGTGCGCCTTCGTGCGCATTGTCAACAAGTGCACGGCCGCGTTCAG
>JBLMWR010000309.1:0-4987 GCA_050257335.1 Deltaproteobacteria bacterium
AGACGTATTTCTACAAAGACCAGCGCTGGCAGGATTCGACCGTCACCCCCGACCAGGCGAAAAATGCCAAGCGTATCGTGCAGTTCAGCCGCGAGTACTTCGACCTGGCGGCAGCCCACGGCGGGACGCTCGCCAAGTACATCGCCTTCGACGAGCCGGTCCTCGTGAATCTGGGGGCTGTCACATACCAGATTGATCCCGCGCCGGCGGAGACGTCCGACAAGAGCGACGGCAAATGATCCGCGATGGCCCCATGCTTGCGGCGCGAAACCGCAAGCATGGGGAACGCGTAACGTGGTTCGGCAACGCTTGCGGTTTCGTCGCAGGTGCGCGAATGATGTGCCACCGCATCCTGAATCTGCAGATCGCCACGACCTGGTGAACGTACGCTCATATCCGTGGCATTGCCACGCCATTCGTGGGTCGCTTCCGTAAGAAACAGCGTCACCGTCTCGGGCCGGATGGCTCTCAAAATGTCGCGCCAATACCCGCCCCACCTTTGCATTCACCTACGCAGTTGATGTAGATTAACAGCCCGGATCATTTTATATCTGTCTTCCGGACCGCGCAATCGCCAAATCCTTCCCGTGTCTCCGGGCTTCGCAGTCGCGGTCGCTCTCATCGGCGGCGCTCACGATGTCGCATACAGTTCCCAGACGCATCCCGTTTATTCCGTTCTTCGCGCTGTGGTTCATCGGGTCGTGCCTCGTCAACACACCGGCGGCGCTGCGTCCCGCGCACGCCCAGGAGAAGCTGCCTGCCGCCGGGGATCCTGAAAAAGCGGTCGAACCGCTCCCGGCTCCCAGCGACTGGGAGCGGCTGATTTACCTGCCGTACAAGAATCTCAAGCAGGTCTTCGAGAAGGAAGGGGCCGCGGTCTTCATGCCGTACGGCCAGTTCCTGAAGATGTGGGACAAGCTGCGCGCCGGCGAAGCGCGCGATCCGTCCAGGCCCCCGGTCAATGCCGTCATCACCGAAGCCGCCTACACCGGCACGATCGCAGGGGACGTTGCCCGAATCGAGGCGGCCCTGACCGTGCAGGTTCTGGGCAAGCCGTGGGTCGAGCTGCCGATTCAGTTCGGCGACGCGGCCATCGGCAAGGTCAACAGCACGGACGACAAGGTGCTCTTGCAGGCGACGGGGAACGGCACGTATGCGCTGCTCTTTCCCAAAGCCGGCGAACACAAGGTGCGGCTCGAACTGTCAGCGAAGGTCCGTACGTCTCCCGACGGGCGCAGCGTCGAAGTCGATTGCCCCCCTTCGGGGATCACCTCCTTCGATCTGACAGTCCCGGCGGGGGATCAGACGGTCGAGATCACGCCCCAGGCCGTCGTCACGCCGCAACCGGGGGATGACAAAACGACGCGGATCAAGGCCCACCTCGGGGCGACAAAGAAAATCGCGGCCCGCTGGCGGCCCCGTTTGAGCACCGCCCCGGTGATGGAAGTCCTCACCAGCGTCCAGAACGTGCTCGAAATGCGGATCGCCGACGGCCTGCTTCACACGCACGCGACGCTGACCTACCAGGTGCTGCGCGGTCAGGTGGACCAGTTGCGGATCGCCGTGCCGCTCGATCACCGCATTCTCGACCTCACCGCGGCGGGGCTGAAGTCGTGGAAGACGGCCAAAGAAGAAAAATCGCAGGTGGTGACGGTCGATCTCCTCGGCGGCGATGCCAGAACGATCGCCGTCGAAGTCTTCACCGAGCGGCCTGTCCCCGAGGGGCCGCTGGACCTGGCGGGGGTCGACGAGGCCGGCGTGTACCACGGGATCCACTCGCTGGGAGAAGCGCGCGAGAACGGAATCGTCGTCGTCGGCCAGTCGGCCGACCTGTCGCTGGCGGTCCAGCAGCAGTCGGGGCTGGTGCGGATCGAAGCCAGCGAAGTTCCCGAGCCGCTCCGCCGGCCCGAGAATCAGTTCTACAAATACTACACGCCGAAGTTCCGCCTGCAGGTCGCGGTGAAGCCCGTCGAGCCGCGGCTCCTGGTCGATCACCGCACGCAATTGGTTTTTCGCGACGATGAATTGCAGCTTCTCTCGCAACTGACATACACCGTCGAGCGTGCCGGCGTTTTTGAGCTGCGCTTCAAGCTTCCGGAGAATCTGAAGATTGACCGGGTCGATTGCGACCCCATGAAGGAGTTTCAGGTTCCGGAGGGCGAAGGGTTTTTGATCATCTCGCTTCGCGAAAAGACGACGGGGCAGATTGCCGTCACGATCGCCGGACATCGGGCATTCGACCCGTCCGACGCCGAGTCGAACTCGCTCCCCCTGGTCGAACCGCAGGGGACCGCCCGCGAGAACGGGACGATCACCGTCTACGCCCCCGATTCGCTCGAAATCATCGCCGATGAAAAGGGAGTGCAGGGGGCGCAGCCCACGCGCCCCGACGCCGGCGTGGCGCCGCAGGTGGGGCCGGCACGGCTCGTCTCGGCCTGGAGCTACACCCGCCGGCCCGAAATCCCCGTGCGGACCGAGCGCAAGCCGACGCGGCTCACAGCGGCGGTCGCCACGACCGTCAACGTCCGCCAGGATCTGACCGAGGTGGTGACGATCATCAATTACGCAGTGCTGTTTGCAGGGACCGACACGTTCCGGTTTGCCGTCCCCGAGGCGGTCGCGGCCGCGGTGCAGATCGAATCAGCAGACCCGGCAGGATCGCCGATCAAGCAGAAGTCGCGGGCCGACGCGGCGGAAGACGGCTGGGTCGCCTGGACGGTGGTCATGCAACGCGAGCTGACGGGGCGCATCCCGATTCGCGTGCGCTACGACCTGAAGCCCGAGCAGAAAGACAAGGTGACGCAAATCGCCGTCGAGCCTTTGCGCATTCTTGACTCGCCCGGCAAGACCGACGCCGCGCCCCCCGTTGTCCCCGCCGCCGTTTCAGGGGAGATCATGGTGCAGAAGGACCGCGCGCTGTCGGTTTCGGCGAAGGGAGAGGACCTGGAGCCGATCGATATCCGCGAGCTGGCGCTTCTGCCGCAGGAGGGAAACCTCGCCTACCGCTACTTCAAGCAGCCCGAGAAACTGGCGACGCCGTTCAAGCTGGAACTGACCGCCACGCGACACGAGATTCAGGAAGTCGTCGAAACGGTGGTGGCTCAGTCCCTGATCGAGGCGGTGGTCACCGACGACGCCAAGGACAATCGAGTCACCTACCGCTGCCGGTACCGGCTGAAAACGAGCGAGCGGCAACGCCTGGCAATCGAGCTTCCGGAAAAGGCTGAACCGCTCGACACATTCGTCGCCGGCAAGAGGGTCGATCTGGAAAAAGACCCGAACAAACCGGAGTCAAAGGAATGGGACGCGTTCACGATCAACGTGGCCCGCGCCACGCCGTCCGACGAGCCGTTCGTTCTGGCGCTCGTCTTCCGCGCACCGTTCGATAAGCCGCCGCTGCGGGGACGGGGGGGCAATCTGAAGCTTCCCTTGCCGCGCCTCGGCGGTGAGACGAAGCAGGGACACACCGCCGTTGCGATCCAGCAGTTGCGGGCCGCGGTGTGGGTGCCCAAGGAATTCACCCTTGTGGGCACTCCCAAAAACTTCACGCCCGAACAACCGACGCGCCTCGATCTGCTCGCGGGAGCAGTCGGCTATTCGCTCTCGACCGGCACTCTTGATTCCTGGTTCGGCGATTCGTCCAGTCCCGGCGGGGCGGGATTCGCGTTTACGCCCGCCGGCCGCGCGTACGTGTATGGGCGGCTGGGCTCGGCGGACGCCATCGAGGTGTCGTACTGGCGGACGAACTGGTTTACGTGGTGGATCAGCGGAGCCGTGGCGGTCATTGCTGTTGTCCTGGCGTACACTTCGTGGGAGAACCGGCTGTCGATCGTGCTCGCGGTCGCCTTCGGATGCGCGATGTATGCCCTGCGAGATGCCGATCAGACGCTCAACGGCATCGCCGCCGCACGCTGGGGAATCGCCGCGATGCTGGCGTACTGGTTCATCCACGGACTCAACCGCCCGCGGCCGAAACCGGCCCCGGCCGTCTACAGCCCGACCGATCCGACAACCGCCGTCTCGTCCCTGGCCGCCGTAATTCCGCCCCCCGCGGCTGCAGCGCCGCTGTCCGGATCGAGCCCGCCGGAACCGCCGTCCGAGGGCGGCGCATCGACCTCAGGCGACAAGCCGGCGGAGCTGCAGTCGTGAATTGCTCACGGCAACGGTATTCGAGCGCTGCACTAAGGCCGGCGTGCGGAAACTGATCGCCCGACTGCATGAAGAACTGGCGGTACTCGCGGGCAAGCAGCTCGCTCCGGCGAGCGGCGGGTTTATCCCGCCGGGATCCGCACCCGAGGCGGTGCGCCGGCTGCAACCGGCGGATTTTACGGTGGAAGCGTTCCAGAGCCGCGGTCTTTGCGAAAGCAAGCGTGCGCTGCACAGGTAGAACGTGGCGAAAGCGATCCCGTGGCGATAAACCCCACGGCTCACCGGGGCGAGCGTGCCGGCGCACATTGCAGGTCTGCCAATTGCACGTCACAAGCCGGCGCGGTACGCTGCACTTTTGAGCACCAATTCCCTGTCGCTGAAGGATTTCGAGTCATGCCTGCTGTCGTGTCGCGATCGAGTCCGGTGATTGTGTTGCATCCTGACGACAATATCGTCGTTGCCGCCCGGAATGTGCCGGCGGGAAGCGTCGTGGCCGTCAATGGCCAGTCGGTCACGGCCCGCGAGGGGGTCGATCTGGGGCACAAGCTGGCCACGCGGCTGATTCCCAAAGGGGCACCGGTCAAAAAGTTCGGGCAGACGATCGGCTTTGCCTCGTGCGACATCGTCCCGGGAAGCTGGGTGCACACGCACAACGTCGAGGTCGGGCCCCTCAGCCTCGATTACGCCTACGCCTCCGAAATTCCCCCCGATCCCAAACCGGTCACGGGGCGGACGTTCCCCGGCTACCGCCGCCACGACGGGCGCGCCGGCACGCGAAACTACATCGCCGTCATCTCGACCGTCAACTGCTCGGCCTACACCTCGCGGCTCATCGCCC
>JBLMWR010000310.1:0-7154 GCA_050257335.1 Deltaproteobacteria bacterium
GGATGGGCGTTGATTTCGATCAGCACGCCATGGTCGGCGGCCGCCTTCAGCACTTCGTCCCGATTCATGTCCGCCCCCTGGCGCTTCCCGAGCATGCGGCCCGTCAGGTGCCCCAGAATGCACACGTGCGGGTTGCGGATCGCCGTCATCAGCCGTTTCATGATCTGCTCGCGCGGCTGCCTGAGCCCGTAGTGCAGCACCGCGATGACCCAGTCGGCCTCGGCGAGCACGTCGTCGGGAAGGTCGAGCGTGGCGTCTTCGAGAATGTCGCATTCGACGCCGCACAGCACTTCGATTCCCTTTGTGTGCTGCCGCACCTTGTCGATCGCCTTCCAATGCGCCCGCAGCCGTTTGGCGTCGAGGCCGTTGGCCATCGAGACGCGCTTCGAGTGGTCGGTGATGGCAATGTACTTCAGCCCCCGCGCCTTGGCGGCGGCGATCATCTCTTCGATCGTGGCCTGCCCGTCCGTCGCGGTCGTGTGCATGTGCAGGTCGCCGTGGATGTCGTCCAGCTCGACCAGTTTCGGCAGTTTCCCCTTCTCCGCCAGCTCGATCTCCCCGCGGTCTTCGCGCAATTCAGGAGGAATCCAGGGCAGATCGACGGCGGTATAGACTTCTTTTTCAGTGCTCCCGCCGATTGCCTTTTCTCCGCGGAAGACGCCGTATTCGTTGATCTTCAGGCCCCGATCCTGCCCCCGCTTGCGAATGGCGATGTTGTGCGCCTTCGAGCCGGTGAAATACTGCAGCGCGGCGCCGTACGACTCGGCCGGCACGACCCGCACGTCCATTTCCAGTCCCTCCTTAAGTCGGACTCGCAGCTTTGTCTCGCCGCGCGCCAGTACTTTTTCGACGAGCGGGTGGCCGGCCACAAGATCCATCGGGGCTGCCGAGCCGTCGGCCGTCACCAGCACGTCGAGGTCGCCGACCGTGTCGCGGCGGCGGCGAAAGCTCCCGGCGACTTCCGCCTCGTGCACCGCCGGCAGCTTGCGCAGGTCGGCCAGAATGGCTTCCGCCAGGGGCTGAGCCTCGGCGAAGTACATCCGGGCTCCGGCCTGCGCGATGTGCTGCAGCCCCTCGAGGATGCTTTTGGCGGTCTTGTCGCCGAAGCCCTTCAGTTTCGCCACAGTTCCGGATTCGGCAGCCGCCTTGAGCATGTCGAGATTCGTGATCGACAGCTCTTTGAAAAGCGCCGCCGCCTTTTTCGGGCCCAGCCCCGGGATGCGCAGCATCTCGACGACTCCATGCGGCACCTGCGAGCGCAGCTCCTCGAGTTGTGGAAGACTTCCCGTCGAGAGAATCGTTTTGATCTTCCCGGCCAGATCATTCCCGATGCCGGGGAGATCTTCGAGACTGCGCTGGGGATCGGCGACGATTTCAGCCAGCGATTCCGGCATATCGCCGAGCATGCGGGCGGCATTGCGATAGGCGCGAACGCGAAACGGGTTGGCGTTCTGGATCTCGAGCAGGTCCGCCAGCTCTTCGAAAATCTTTACAACCTCGGCGTTTTGCATGACGCGGATTATACGTTACGGCCGCCACCGCGTCAGGACAATCGGCCGGTTTTCGCGGGGAAGGCAGCAGGCACGCCGCACGGGTGTGAATTCTCGCAGGGCGGGCTGAGGAAGCCCGCCCCGCAGTGGCCGACAGCGCCGCCAGCCAGAATTCACATCCGCGGAGCGTGCCTGCTGCGAAGACCAGCTCACCGTCCCGCCCCAGCGCTCCAGGACCATGGGGAGGCCGCTCATCGACTCTGCCGCCGGTCTGTCACCGTCGAAGACGGACACGCGGCGGCGAGCGGATTGGAGCCATGCCGGGGAGGGACGGCGAGCCGGTTCAGCCCGGCGGTGCACCATCACTGGCGGCGGTTGTCGCGTGCATGAGACTGCGCTCCTTTCTGGTGGAAGTGTCGGGAGTCGTTTGAACGAAACCGGACTGATCGCCACGCGTGTTCCCTTTCCCTCCGGGAGAGGGACACGTTTCTTTCTGTAAGCTGTTTCAGTTAGCCGGATTGCCGGGCGTCGGGGTTCGAGCGGGGGTCGTCCCAGATGGCGGAGGGGGCCGTCTCTCGACGATTAACGACCTCATCGGCCCGCAGCCGCCACGTTCGGCGGGTCATCAGCGCCACCGGGTATTCGCCGAACCGCGGGCCCATTCCCTCGAGGACTTCTTCCGGACGCATCACATTCGGATCGCGATAAACCATCGTGGTGTTCCTCCCGGGTGTCAGTCGTCTTGAAGCTGGCATCATCGTCGCGAATTCGTTCGCGAGCTGACTCAATCTTTCCCGCGCATCGGATCGGCGGCGGCGAAAATCGGCGGCGGGAGGCAAATCCTGCGAAAACATTCGGCCTTGCACCGAAGCTTTCCGCGCGAAAGGCCGAAGTCCCGCAGGTGGTTTAGTTTCGCCAATCCGCAGGGCGGGTTGACCTGCCGGTCAAAAGAAAGCGGCGGTATCTCCGCCACGCGCCTCACTCGTCGGCGAGAACCTGGGCCATTTGGGGCGCGATGGCGGCCGGGGCTTCCGCGGTCTCTGTTGCCACGCGCCCGTCAGCGGAGGCCTCAGCCAGTGCCGGGCGCAGGATGAGCCTGGTCAATTCAGGCAGACAATTCCAGCGGAGAGGGTGTTTGCCGGAAATGCCGCGGCTGACGTACAAAAGCGTCGGCGGCTCCCAGAAGACCCCCGAGGCGTAATGACAGCCGTAGATGCTGGGGGAATAGACCGGACCGAATCCCGGGAGCCGCACCTGGCCGCCGTGGTTGTGCCCCGAGAGCATGAGGTCGATATTGTGGCTGCAGGCCCAGTTGACGTTGTCGGGAGTGTGGCTCAAAAACAGGCGAAAGGCTTCGGTCGGCGCCGCCGACAGATCGGGCTGCGTCCCCATCCAGGGAAGTTCGCTCCCGCAGATGACGAGCGGCCTCCCTTTGCAGTCGATGACGCGCACTCCGCCGGCGAGGCTGTGCCAGCCAAGATCCTCCAGCCGCGCGCGGATCCGGTCGGTGTTCGTCAGGTAAGAGTCGTGGTTCCCGAGGACGAAATAGCACCCCAGCGGCGCGCGAAGCTGCCCCAGCGTGGCGGGAATCCATTCGACGAGGTCTTCGCGGTCGAGCAGATCTCCCGTAAAGACCACGAGGTCGGCGGGCATCGTGTTGGCGATGCGGATGACCCGCTCGAACCAGATTCGCTCGATCGTCCCGATGAAATGCAGATCGGAGAGATGCAGAATCGAGAGCCCGTTCCATGCCGTCGGAAGGCGGGGAAGCCGGTATTCTTTGTCCGAGGCTTCGAGCTTCAGAAACTCATTTCCGGGAACGTGCGTGAACAGACGATAGGGCCCGCGGCCGACGGGACGAAAGCCAAGTTCGCGGGCCAGGTCGATCTCGGTGGATTGCCCCCCGATCTGCAGTTCCGCGCTCCCCGCCAGACGGCGATAGACCGCCACGGCCGGGAGCGCCAGCGCTACGGCGCCGCACACCGCCAGGTACACCAGCAGCGGAAACGAGAGCTCATGCCAGCTTCCCCCGAAAAAGAGTCGCGGCCCGCGGAACCCGGCCAGGCATGCGAACGCCACCGGCAGAATCACGATGACCAGGTCATGACCCTGCCGGACGCGGTGGAGTACCCGCACCGGGAGGGGCCAGCCGTGCACGCGGTTGACGATCGCCACGATCAATGCCGCATGCCCCATCGTCAGCGCGCAAAATACGATCACATTCAGCCAGGCGATCTGCATGCGCCACTTTTATCGTGAATGACGAGGGCTGACAAGACCGTCGTTCCGACGCCAGCCGCGCGAGCAAATCTGCGTCAATATGAATCTTCCCCAAGCTCTTTTTGAAACGTCACAACGGTTGTTAGAGTATGCAGACGGGGAGACCTTGACGGTAAGCTGGGTTGGAAAGGATTTCGCTTCGATGAATCGCGTTTCAATCCGGACTGGAGGCTGTTCCCTCCTCGTAAAAACCGCAGTCGCCGGAGCCTTCGTTCTGACTGCCGCAATCGCCATTGTGCCCCGTTCGGGCGGCGCCGAAGAGAAGCCGGCAGTGAGCGGGGCACCGCCCCGCCTCGATTTTTCGGTTCTCGACACCCAGGGAGTCGCCCATTCGCTGCGAACCAATCTCGATCGAGCTGCGCTCGTCCTGGTGTTTCTTGCCACCGAATGCCCGATTGCGAACGGCTACATTCCCGAGCTCAATCGGCAGGTTGCCGCGCTGCACGAGTCGGGGGCGCGAGTCGAATTCTTCGGCGTGATTTCCGACCGGTTGGTGACGCGGACGGCCGCCGCGAAACACGCGGCCGAGTTCAACATCGGCTTTCCCGTGCTGTTCGACGCGTCGGCCGAACTGGCTGACGCCCTCCAGCCGTCGCATACGCCCGAAGCCTTCGTCATCGACCGCAACGGAAGGCTGGCCTACCGCGGCCGCATCGACGATCTGTACGCCGATCTGGGAAAAAAGAGGACCGAGGCGTCGCGGCACGATCTGGCCGACGCCCTGGCGGCCGTTCTCGCCGCGCGGCCGGTGGCGACGCCGCGAACGGAACCCGTTGGCTGTCTCTATGAGCCGGCCCGCCGAAAAAACGAGCACGCGACGGTGACGTATACGCGCGACGTCGCCCCGATCGTGCAGGCCCACTGCGTAAAGTGTCATCGCGAAGGCGAAGTCGCTCCGTTCCCCCTGGTCACATACGCCGACGTCTTCAAACGAGCCCGGCAGCTCGTGCGCGTCACGCAGTCGCGGTTCATGCCTCCCTGGAAGCCGGAGCCCGATTTCGGACATTTCCTCAACGAACGGCGGCTGACGGAACGGGAACGAACGCTTCTGGCAGAATGGGCCGAGGCGGGCGCCCCCGAGGGAGATCCCGCCGAGCTTCCGCCCCCTCCGAAATTCACCGAAGGCTGGCAGCTCGGCGAACCGGACCTGGTCGTGAAGATGGACGAGCCGTTCGAGGTCCCCGCCGGCGGCCGCGACGTTTTTCGCAACTTCGTCATTCCCGTTGAGCTGACCGAAGACAAGCTGGTCTCCGTCGCGGAATTCCGACCAGGGAACCGGCGGGTCGTGCACCACGCCCTGTTCTACCTCGACCGGTCGGGGGCGGCGCGTAAAAAAGACGCCGCCGATCCCGGGCCCGGCTACGGCAGCTTCGGCGGTCCCGGTTTCCTTCCCAGCGGAAGCATCGGTGGGTGGGCTCCCGGCGGCACGCCGCAGCCGCTCCGCGACGGAATGGGCCGGCAATTGCAGAAAGGCTCCGACCTCGTCCTGCAGATTCACTATCACCCGTCCGGCAAGACTGAGACCGATCAATCGGCGATCGGCATTCATTTCGTGAAGCAGAAATCGCAGAAGGCCGTGATTCCCATCACCATCGTCGACCGCCGCCTGTACATTCCGGCCGGCGCCGAACGGCACGCCATTTCGGGATCCTATACTCTTCCTTCCGAGACGACGATGGTGGTGGTCATCCCCCACATGCATCTTCTGGGACGGGAAGCCAGGGCGACGGCGACGCTGCCCGACGGCACGGTCGAGCCGCTGGTGTGGATCAAAGACTGGGATTTCAACTGGCAGGACCAGTACCATCTGGCCCAGCCGCGGAAGTTTCCGAAGGGGACGCGGCTGGATTACGAAGCCGTGTATGACAACTCCGACAAGAACCCGCTCAATCCCAATTCACCCCCGAAGGAAGTCACGTGGGGGGAAGAGACGACCGACGAGATGTTCCTCTGCTTTTTCCTGGTGACGACCGACCGGCCCGAAGACCAGTTGCCGCTGATGCTCGACAACTTTCGGGCCATGGGCCCGCGGCTGAAAAAGGCGGAGAAATCGCGCGCGGACGAACATCCGAAATCGGATTCCGGCGCACAGCGATAGACTGCACGAAATGAGCGCAATCAGCCGGAAAGTCGCCTCGCTCTGTAAATAACAGCGATGACCTTTAACTCATTCGGCAAACTCTTCGAACACGGCATCGTGGCCGACAGTTCTCCCTTCGTCGGCACCAATACCGTCAAGCGGTGCCGGCGGAAGCCTGAACTCCAACGGCGGGATCAGTACGCACGGCGCTGGCGCGAGGAGGGGATTTTCAGGGCTTTGCGGTACTTGGTGATCGTCCGCCGGGCGAGCTTGTAGCCCTGTTTGGCCAGCTCATCGACGAGAGCGTCGTCGCTCAGGGGGTCGTTCTTGTCCTCCTTGTCGACGATCTCCTTGAGCTTGATGCGGATGATGTCCCACGCGACCTCGTCGCCGCCGGCGGTCGTCGTTCCACCGCCGAAGAACCGCTTCAGCGCGAAGATTCCCCGCGGGGTCTGGATGTATTTGTCATCCACGGCTCGCGAGACGGTCGTGACGTGCACGCCGACGACGTCGGCGATCTGCTGCATCTTGAGGGGGATGATGTGTTCAGGCCCCTTGTCGAGAAACGCCGTCTGGTGGTCGACGATCGCCTGGGCCACGCGTTTGAGCGTGTTGTACCGCTGCTCGATCGACTCGATCAGCCAGCGGGCCGATTCGATCTTCCGCTTGATGTACTCCTTCGTCTTCTGGTCGGCCTGGCCGTTGGCCAGAAGCTGCTGGTACTTGCGGCTGATGTTCAGCCGCGGCATGTATTCGTCTTCCAGCCGCACGACGTACTTCCCGCCGGCCTCCTGCTCGACGGAAATATCGGGGACGACGTTCGGCGCGGGGGCGACGTCGAAGTCGCGTCCCGGCCGCGGATTCAGGTGGAGCAGCTCTTCGCGGGCCGCTTTGATGACGTCGAACGAGTAGCCCGTCTTGCGTTCGATGACCGGGAGCCGGTTTTCGGCAAGGTCCTCCAGGTGCGAAGTGATGAGCGTGATGAGCACGTCGCGGAGCGGAGTGTTCGGGCCGATCTGCAGGAGAAAGCATTCCTTGAGGTCGCGGGCGCCCACGCCGCGGGGCTCGAGCCGCTGGATCATCGACAGGGCCGCCTGCGCATCGTCGGGGCTGACCGGCCTGCCGTACACCTGCATCATGTCTTCGAGCGCCCCGGGAAGCCGCCCGTTGGCGTCGAGGTTCTGAATGAGGAATTCGGCGAAGTCGCGGACTTCGGGAGGACACGAGAAGAACGCGAACTGCTCGAGCAGGTAGTCCTGCAGCGACTGCGGCCGGGCCTCGAGATTTGAAATGGCGTCGTGAAC
>JBLMWR010000311.1:0-5801 GCA_050257335.1 Deltaproteobacteria bacterium
CGAACTCCAGCGTCTGGTCCTTCGCCGCACGAAACGCCCAGCCGTCCACGTCGCCGGGCTTGTCGATCCGGCCGTTCAAAACCGCCGGCACTTCCACCGGCCGGAGCTGAGCGGGGGCGTCGTTCGGTTCCTGTTCGAGGAGTTCGGGAAGATCATCAACGGCAAGCGGAAAGAGATTGCTCGCCGCATCGGGAGCGCCGACGGTGGTGAAAAACCGCGACGGCGCGTCGGCGGGAATCGCGATCTCGACCGGTGCTGCGGGGACGTTGCCGCCCGACAGCTCGAACTTTCCGGTCGTGCCCCGGCGGCCGCCGAGCGGATAGACGTGATCGACCCAGGACCCGGCGGTGATCGTCAGCCGGTAGACGTAATGCTGCAGGCCGCCGAATTTCGCGTCATGAATAAACACGGCGTAGGTGCCGTCGGCGGGGGCGGTAAAGCGGACGAGCGCGTCGCTCCCCGGCGGGGCCGCTTCGGCGCTCTCGGCCAGCCGCGTCCCGCGCGCATCGCGAATTTCGAGGCGCGCGTCGAACGGCGAACCCAGTCTGGATGTGAGGACCGAGCAGGTGATCGTCTGCGCGGCTTTGGCTGCGAAGCTCCAGACATCGACATCTTCGCGCGGGAAAATCCGGCCGTTGGCCGTGATGGGGAGAGTCACCGGGACGGGGATTGGCTCGCCGTCGATCTCCTCTTCGACAACTTCGGGAAGGGTGCCGATGACGAACGGTCTCGAGGGGACGGCCCCCTGGGCGGTCCACACTCGCCAAGAGCGCGGCCCGGGAGCGGCGTCGGGGGCGATCTTCACGCTGCCGGCGAGATCCTGCGGATAATCCTCGGCCGCCTGCGAGTCGGGGAGCGGGATGACCGGTCCTTCGAACCAGATCGTCTTCGTCTGTTCGATCTTTGGAGCGGCTTCGACTCCCGGACCGGCCATCTCGAAGGGACAGGCCTCGTGCAGATAGAGGCCGCCGACGCGAAACGTCACGTTCGTCCCCCGCTGCCCGCCGGCCGGAAAGATATACATCGTCGCCGGCGTGTCGGCCGCGGCGCTACCTGCGAGACCTGTGAGCAGGATCGCGGAGGCGAGAAATTTTGCGAGGCAGGTGAGCGGCGGGTTCATCGGGGGGATTTTAGAGACATTCAAAAACTGGAATCACGCAAGGACGCAAAGGAAATTTAAAAAAGGAGAGAGAAGACAGGCATATTACTGACAGGAAAATCTCACAAACGTCTCTTGCTGCTGCGCTTTTTTCCGTGCGATGTTCCTGTCCTCAATCTTCCTGTCGCTCACTTTTTGTACCTTCTGCGACTCTTGTGGATGAAAGCATCCTACCTCAGCAGGCGGAACCTGCGGGGGCACCTCAAAGTCGTTTTTACAGCAGCTCGCTGATCACGCGGCCGTTGTTGGCGATTTTCACGGGGCGGCCCTCTGGCGTGTAGAACTCTTCGTCGGGGTCGATCCCCAGCAGGCGGTACATGGTGGCGGCGAGGTCTTCGGGGCCGTACGGGTTGCCGTCGGGTTTCTCGGCCCGCGCGTCCGATTTGCCCACCACGCGTCCTCCCTGCACCCCGCCGCCGGCCAGGGCCACCGTGAATGACGGGCCCCAGTGGTCGCGCCCGGCGTTCTGGTTGATCCGCGGCGTGCGCCCGAACTCGCCGGTGACGACGACCAGCGTCGTCTCCAGCAGGCGCCGGTCGGTGAGGTCCGCGAGGAGCGTGGACATCCCCCGGTCGAGCAGCGGCAACAGGTCGTTCTTGAGGACGTTGAAGTTATTGTCGTGCGTGTCCCAGTTGGTGTGGTCGATCGTCACGCAGCGGACGCCGGTTTCCACCAGCCGGCGGGCCATCAGGCACGCCTGCCCCAGCGAGTTGCGTCCGTAGGCGTCGCGGAGCTTTTCCGGCTCCTGGTGAATATCAAACGCCGCCCGCGCCGCCGACGAAGTCATCAGCTCGAACGCCTTCTGCTGGAAGACGTTGACCGACTGGGCGTTCTTGTTGGCGGCGATCTCGCCAGATTTCTGGAAACGGTCGATCTCGACCCGCAGTTGTTTGCGGTCGGCCAGCCGGTCGGCCCGGATCGTCAGCGGCGGCGTCAGATCGGGGACCGAAAAGTTGGGCGAGTTGGGATCAGATTCGACGACGAGCGGCGCGACGGCCGCCCCGAGGTATGCCGAGCCGGCGCTGGCGTGCATCCGCGGCAGGCAGACGTAGGGCGGCACCGAGCCGCGCGGGCCGAGCTTGCGGGCGATGATCGATCCGTGCGCCGGCCGCTGATTGTTGGGGCTGAGGGTCGGGTTGAACCCCGCCACGGGGTGATAGCCGGTGAGCATGTAGTGATCGGCCGGGCCGTGATCGGAGTTGCGGTGCCCGAACGAACGGACGAGCGCAAACTTGTCGAGGTGCCGCGCGAGCAGGGGAATGTGCTCGCCGAAGCGGACGCCGGGGACGCTCGTCTCGATCGGCTGGAAGGGCCCGCGGAACTCGGCGGGGGCCTCGGGCTTGAGGTCCCAGGTGTCGATCGTGCTCAGGCCCCCCTTGAGAAAGAGGATGATGAGCGACACGTCGCGCCGCGGAGCCTTCCCCACTTCTTCGGCCCGGGCCTGGCGGGCGAGAATCTCGGCCAGCGGCAGTCCGGTGCCGAACAGCCCCGCGGCGCCGACGCGCAGCATGTCCCGCCGGTGGAGGCCGTCGCAGAAAGCGTTGAACTTTGGCATGGTCGTGTTCCTCGTTTTGTAGCATGGGCTTCCAAGCCCGTCCGTGTGTTGTTCTCCAATGGCCTCTCGACCCCGGCTAATGGCTTCAGACCCCTTCGGGGTAGCTCAGACTTATCCGCGCTTATCCGCGACATCCGCGGTTAAAGTTTCGTTGTCGTTGGTCGCGAGAGGCGTTGGTTCGTGGTTGTCTTTCGTGCCTTTCGCGTCTTTCGTGGTTCTCTGCCAAACATTTTCTTCGGAGGACTCACGCACGGGCTGCGAAGCCCATGCTACGGACTCCCTCAATGATTAAACACGAACTCCGCCGTATTCAGCATGCTCCAGGCGATGTCTTCCGTCGCCTGCCGGCGGTCGGCCGGGTGAGATTTCAAATAGTTGATCACCGTCTGCCGTTCCTTCTCGGACGGGAACCGGCTGTAGAACGTCAGATACAATTCGTCGGCGAGCGCTCCGTCGTCGGCCAGATCGGCGGCCAGCCGCGCGATGCGCCCGCCAGCGTGCGAGAGTTTTTCATGCAATTCGGGAGAGTTCAGAACGTGCAGCACCTGGGCCACGCCGGGCTCTTTCGCTCGCTCGCATTCGCACGCCGTCGTCCGCGTCGGACGGCCGAACAGTTTCAGGAAATAATGCGGCGTCTGGCTGTCCCACAACTGAATCGCCCGCGCGCCCGCCGGCAGCCCCTGAAATTTCTCCGGCACCCCCGTCGTCTGGCACACCGCGTCGAACAGCACCTCGGCCTCGAGCGGCTTGAGCAGCGCCCGCGAATAGTTCTGGTCGTCGCGCTCGTTCGTGGCATTGGGGGTCGCCGACGCCTGATACACCCGCGAGGCCGTGATCGTGCGGATCAACTGCTGAACGTCGAATTTCGATGCGACGAAGTTCTGCGCCAGGGCGTCGAGCAGTTCGGGATTCGTCGGCGGGTTCGTGAGCCGCACGTCATCCACCGGCTCGACCAGCCCGCGGCCCAGGAAATGCGCCCACGTGCGGTTGACCAGGTTGCGGGCAAACCAGGGATTTTCCGGGGAGGTCATCCAGTCGGCAAGGAGCTTGCGGCGGTCGCCCTGCGGATCCGCTTTCGGCGCTGCGGTCGCCAGCGCGTGGGCGAAGACCGGCTCACCCGTGCGGGGATGCACGGTCGCGGCGGACTGTCCGGCGACGAGCGATTCGCCCGCCGGCGTGGGCTTGAACGAGACCTGCGTGAAAAAGGCCTGCATGCCAAAGTAGTCGGTCTGGCTCCAGCGGTCGAAGGGATGATGATGGCACTGGGCGCACTCGATCCGCACGCCCAAGAACACCTGCGACAACGTCCCCGCCATCTCGCCGGGCTTGGCGACCACCTTATAGAAGCTCGCCGGCGGAGACTCCGCCAGCGGCCCTTCGGCGGCGATGATCGCCCGGCAGAACTGGTCGTAGGGCATGTTCGCCGCCAGGCTCTCACGGATCCAGCGGTAATACGCGTACGCCCGTTTGTGCCCCAGCGACAGCCGATCGACCCGCAGCACGTCCGACCATTTGAGGGCCCAGAAATCGGCGAACTCGGGACGCTCGAGCAGCTCGTCCACCAGCCGCGCGCGGCGGTCGGAGCGGTCGTCTTTTAGAAAGGCCCGCGCCTCGTCGGCGGTGGGGAGCGTACCGATGATGTCGAGGTAGACGCGCCGCAAAAAATCGGCGTCGCTGCACGGCTCCGAGGGGAGCACTCGCAGCTTCCGGAGCTTGTTGTGGACTAGGCCATCGATGAAGTTGTTTTCCGGAAGGGCCGGCCAGTGGTCGATCCGCTCGGTGCGGGGGACCAGCGCCCGGAAGACATCGACGGCCCCCAGGTAAGACGCCATGACGGCCGCCTCGCCGGGGACTTCGCCGGCGGTGACCATCCCCGTTTCGTCAACAGCGGCGAGCCCTTCGTTGTTCGACTGGAACTTCGCGTGCCGGGTGACGTCGGCGACGTGCCCGTCGGAATACGTCGCCGTCACGTCCAGCTTCTGTTTACCGCCCGGTTCCATCTCGCGCTCGCGCGGGGCGACGGCAATCGACACGACGTGGGGATCATCGGGAGAGCCGAAGTCGAGCCCGCCGGCGATCCAGTCGTGCAGGGTCTGGTACTCGTCCGACGTCCGGACGATGCGCACGCCGCCACCGTGCGGAATTCCGCCGGAGGCCTTGGCCAGCAAGAGGCTTCGCTCGGGGACCGCCGGCACGACCCGCCGGCCGCGCCCTTCCTGGGTGAGAGCCGCGTAATCGGCCGCCGGGTCGAATCCGAAGACCGACAGCTTGAACCCGTTCTGCCCTTCCGCCTTGCCGTGGCAGCCTGACGTGTTGCAGCCGAATTTGCTGAGGATCGGAACGATGTCGTTCTCGAAATTGAAGTGCCGCGGCTGGTCTGCGAACGCCACCGAGCCGCCTGCGAGCAGCCCGAGCAGAATCAGCAGTGCGGAGCCAGCTGCCTTGATCATGCGGCGACCCGGGAAGGGAGGAAAGCAACGACGGCAGGAACGTTCGGCGGGTGGGGGGGGTTCTCCCGTGGCCGCAGTCGCACCTTTTTTACTCATCGACCGGCGGGAGAACGATGTATAAGCAATTGTTCATGCTATGCGATCAACCGCTCCGCGCCAAGAAGCAATCGGGATGGATCGTGGTAGATTTTGCGTCCCAACCGCACTTTCGGGGTATGGCGCGGAATTGACGTAAGTCAGGGAGCATTGGGACCAGGCGGGGAGGGCTCTCGGTGGCGATTCTTGCAGGCCATCCACCACCCTTTCCCAAGGAAAGCGGTCATGGTTGCGATTCCGATCCACCCCTCTTTTTTATCTCCAAAGGAGAATTACAAAGAAAAGACGACAGAAAATTCAGGGCAGAAAAACACGAACGCTGTCGATCTGCAATTACGGTCCCGTGCCAGAGAATTTTTCTGCCCCCTCATTTTTCTGTCTTTCTTTCGCGTGTTTCGTACTACTAACCGTCTGTTTCTTCGTGCACCGCGAAGATTGTCAATTTGGATAGATACGGAAAAAAGAACCGCGGATGACGCGGATACGCGCGGATGTGCCCGTTCACCTCGTCTGTCCTTATCCGCGCGTATCCGCGTCATCC
>JBLMWR010000312.1:0-3715 GCA_050257335.1 Deltaproteobacteria bacterium
CCGAAAGCTATGAATTCCTCAGTGTCAAAGCCGCGCGATGCCAGGCCGAGATCGACCTGCTGAAGGAGCAGGCAAAAAACGACTGACCTGCCGCGGAAGACGTATTGACCATCGCCGGTTCCGGCGCGCTGGAACTTCAGGCAACTTGCAAGAGAAAGGAAAAGGTGAACCATGACTCGGATTCAGATTGGCGCAGCGGCCGGCTTCTGCGCGATGATCGGAGTAATCGCGGGCGCGGCCCAGCAGCAAAGAGGCGCCGTCCCGGAAGAACCCGTCGCCGTGCGGTACGCGCGGGCGTCTCAGGAGCTCGCAAAGATCGAACTGAAGAAACTGGAGGAACAGAACAAGAGGGTGCCGCGCGCCATTCCGGCGATCATCGTCGAACGGGCGAAGATAAACGTGAAAGTTGCCGAAGCGCAGGTCGAACAGGCCATCGGTCCCTCGGCCGCGGGAACCGTCAACGTGCACATTCGATATGCCGAAGAGCGGGTCAGGGTGGCCGAGCTCGAATTTGAAAAATCCCAAGAGGCCAGGCGGCGCAATCCCGACGCGATCAGCGAGCTGGAAATTGAACGGCTCGGCCTCGTGGCAGAAACCGCCCGCCTGCGCCTGGCCATGTGGCGCGACCCGGTCTACCTCCCGTCGCTCCTCGACCAGATGCAGTGGGAGCTCGACCGAGTGAGTGAAGAGATCGTCGAACTGAACAAACGGCTCGAAAAGGACGAATGGGGTGCATCTGTTTTTCGTGGGTCACCTGCCTTTCTACCGCCCCTGCGTTGGCCGGAGCGCGACTGATCTGTTTGACTATGCCGAGGTGGCGCGTTATTGTACCCGTGACCCTGTGACAGGGCCAATTTGAGCTATGACAGCCCACGAGTGCCGCGAAGGCGTTCGTGGGCTTTTTTGCGCCCGCGGAGAGTGCAATGCCCATTTCCTGAAACGTGTTCGAAGTGGCGCCGGCATGGCGGCGGCCCCGCGTCAATTCGCAATTTTCGTTCTCGCAATCCTCGTTCCTCGGGAGACAACAATGAAACGGCTTGTTTATTCTGCATTGCTACTGGGACTCCCCGCCGTCGGGGCCATTGTCGCATCGCGGGGACTTGCCGACCCGCCGCCCGCGGAACGTCGATCCGACGCCGAAAAATTGACCGCACTCCTTAAAGAGCGCCGTGATACGCTGAAGCAGATTGTCGACGAGGCCGAGCGGGACCGTCGCGATGGAATGGTTTCCGCGGCGGTCGTCTCGCGGGCGACGATCGACTGGCTCAACGCCGAGCTCGATCTGGCCGCCGACCATGCCGCGCGGGTGGCCGTTCACGAGCGGATCGTTGCCCATCTCCGCAAAATAGAGGCTGCGCTGGAGAACGCCGCGAACACCACAAAGCCCGCCCAGACCAGAGCGCGAGCGCACTCCGAGAGCTACGAGTTCCTCAGCGTCAAAGCCGCCAGGTGCCAGGCCGAGATCGCACTGCTGCGGGAACGGGCGAAGAGCGATTGACCCTCCGCGCGCGGCGTATCGAGAGCCGACCGCTCGACATTCCTCAATCCTAAGAGACTCGGAAAAAGAAAGGAAACAGTGACCCATGACCCGCATTCACATTGGCGCAGCAGTCTGCGTCTGCGCGATCGGTGCGATCGCCGTCGCGGCCCAGCAACGAAGAGGCGACGCCGAAGGGCAAGCCGTGGCCGTGCGGTACGCGCAGGCTTCTCTGGAGCTGGCGAAAATCGAGCGCAAGAAGCTCGTGGAGCAGAACAAGAAAGTGCCGCACGTCGTTCCGGCGATCATTCTGGAGCGGGCGAAGATGAACGTGAAAGTCGCCGAGGCGCAGCTCGAGCAGGCGCTCGGGCCGTCGGCTGCCGGAACGGCGAACGTGCACATCCGTTACGCCGAGGAGCGGGTGAAAGTCGCCGAACTCGAATTTGAAAAGGCAAAGGATGGCAGACGGCGCAATCCCGACGCCATCCTCGAGCTGGAAGTCGAACGGCTGGGCCTGGTGGCGGAGACGGCCCGCCTGCGCCTGGCCATGTGGCGCGATCCGGTCTACCTGCCGTCGCTGCTCGACCAGATGCAATGGCAGCTCGACCGGCACAGCGAAGAGATCATCGAGTTGAACAAACGGGTCGAGAGAGACGAGTGGATTCCGCGGTAGGCCACGGGAACCGCATCACCGGTAATAGGCGTTGAGCACATACTGCTGCAGCATCCGCTGCGTGTTGAAGAACGAGGCGTTCAGGGCGATGGTGTGCAGCATCACGTCCACAAAGCCGTCCTGGTTGCGATAGAACAGGGGGAGCACGGCCTGCTCCAGCTTGTCGTAGAGCGCGGCGGCATCCGCCCCGCGATCCGCGGCCGCCCCCTTCCCGACGGCCCCGATCGACCAGCCGGTGACCCCCTCGATGTGCCCCTCGATCCACCAGCCGTCCAAGACGCTTAAACTGGGGACGCCATTCATGGCGGCCTTCATCCCGCTCGTTCCCGAAGCCTCCAGGGGCGGCTGAGGGGTGTTCAGCCACACGTCCACGCCGGCCGTGATCAGCTTGGCCAGCGCCATATTGTAGTTGGTGAGGTAGGCCACCTTGATGTGCGGATGGAGGGCGTCCCTGACCCGCAGGACCGATCGGATCAGCTCCTTGCCCCTCTGGTCGTGCGGATGCGCTTTGCCGGCGAAGACCAGTTGAATGCCTCCCGACCTGGCAGCGATCGCCCGCAGGCGATCGAGGTTCTGGAAGATGAGGTCCCAGCGCTTGTAGGCGGTTGCGCGCCGCGCAAAACCGAGCGTCAGCACGTCCACATCCATGCCGGCGTTCGTCTCGTGGTTCACGTGCTGCACGAGGCGCCGCTTCATCTCGGCGTGTGCCTGCCAGACCTGCGACCGCGGGAGGCTCAGGGCGGAGCGCAGACTGAAATTGTCCTGCCGCCAGCCGGAGATGTGCTGGTCGTACAACTTCTGAAACGGCGGACTGGTCCAGGTCGCCGCGTGCACGCCGTTGGTGATGGCGTCGATTTCGTACTCGGCGAAAAGCAGCCGCGATATCTCGCCGTGCTTCTTCGCGACCCCGTTGACGTAGCGGCTGAGGTTCAAGGCCAGGTAGGTCAGGTTCAGGTTGTTCTCGCCCCCGAAAATATCCTGCATTTCCTGAAACGACCGGTGTGAGCGGATGACGCGCCCCAGAACGTCCACGCACAGCACGTCCTTCATGTCGAGCAGCACCTCCCGCGGCCCCAGGACGCGCTGCACGAGATCCATCGAGAACTGGTCATGCCCGGCGGCGACCGGCGTGTGCGTCGTGAAGACGCATTTCCTTCGCACGGCCTCGATGTCGTCGCGGGAGATCTGCCTGCGGCCGGCGCGGCGTGCTTCTTCCTCCATTAATTCCACAGTCAGAAGGCTGGCGTGCCCCTCGTTCATGTGAAAGCGCTCGATGCGGTCGTAGCCCAGGGCGCGCAGCATCCGCACGCCGCCGATGCCGAGTACGATCTCCTGACAGAACCGGTACGTCTGATCGCCGCCGTAAAGAGAATCGGTGAGGGCCCGGTCGCGCTCGTCGTTTTCGGGAAGACAGGCGTCGAGAAGATAGGCCGGAACGCGGTACCCGGTCACGCCGACGATCTCGTACTTCCAGCAGCGGATTTGCACAGTCCGTCCCTCGACGACGACCGCGGTGCGCTGCGGCATCTCGCGCAGGTAGTCCTCGACCACCCACGCCACCGGCT
>JBLMWR010000313.1:0-4232 GCA_050257335.1 Deltaproteobacteria bacterium
CTGTTTTCGAACCTCGAATCGTCGTTCCATCGACAACCTCCCTGAAGGAATTCCATTTCCCGCAAGAGGTCTCTATGAAATAACTTGTATCTCGTCAAGAACAGCCGACAGTAGAACTACGATGATGAACTGCGACGACGGGGGCACTTTCTGGGGGGAGAAGCCCTCGATTCCGCCCGCAACGCAGTCACGCTTCGGATGAAAGCCGGCGAAGTCGAAGTCACAGATGGTCCGTATGCGGAAACAAAGGAGGTCCTCGGTGGCATTCTGCTATTGGAAGCTCGCGACCTGAACCATGCAATCTCGCTGATGTCGAAACATCCGGGGGTGAAAATGGGGCCATTTGAAATTCGGCCGGCAAACGAAGTTGTCAACCGCCTGTTCGCCGAGCGTGACGCAGCAATCGCGAAAGGCAACCGTTCACACCCCGGGGAGCAGTGAGGGGACAGGTTGGTGGGCAAAATGCGCGGTCAGCCGCCGCACGCAGCGTCGCACCGAATGGTACCGCCCCGGGAATCCCTGCCCGTCTCGCAGGTCCTGGAAGATCCGCTGCGCCGTCAGCCCCTGTTCCAGCATCTCCAGGATGCTCGACTGGCAGGCTGCGCACAGGCTTCGAGACCTCTCGGCCGAGGGCGCCGTTGGCTCCTGGGACCCGGTGGGCGCTTTGGTATCTTTTGCCTCCCCCGACCCGGGGGGCGCTTCCCGGGGGGCGCTTTGGTCTCCTTTGACGATCCGCGCCCCAAATGCTGCCGAGGGCCGGGGTGAGGGGGCAATCGTCTCCTGACCTCTCCGTGTATCCGAGTCTTCCCTCATCCGAAGCCGATCAATGCCGACGATCACGACCCGCGAGCCGATCCTCCTCGACCCCCGCGAAGAAGTCCTGGCCTCCCTTTCTTCCGCCTCCTTCCGAGTCACCGTCCGCAACGCGACTGACGACGATCCTGCCGAGGTCCTCATGTATGGGGCAGTCGGCGACCCATTCGACGGCGTCGATGCCCGGGGCTTTTCGAACTTCCTCCGCGAGAACCGCGGGAACCCGGTCAACGTCCGGATCAACTCCCCCGGCGGCCTGGCGTACGACGGCATCACGATTCACAACGCCCTGCTGTCTCACGACGGGCCTGTCTACACCACGATCGAGGGGATGGCCGGTTCCGCCGCCCGCATCGTGGCGATGGCCGGCGCCCCGGTCCGGATGTTCGAAAACGCCACGCTCTTCATCCACCGGGCCTTGGCCCTGGCGGTCGGCAATGTCGACGTGATGCGCGCCACCGCCGACTTCCTCGTCAAGCTCGACGACCAGATCGCCCGCACGTACGGCGCCAAGGCCGGCAAGCCCCGCGCCCAGTTCCTCACGATGATGCGCGGCAAGGTCGACGGCACCGCGTTGTCGGCCGCCGAGGCCCAGAAACTCGGTCTGGTCGACGAGGTCCTCAGCATCCGCCAATCCGACCGCCCCGACCCGGCAAAAGCCCAGGCCGCGCTCGATCAGGAACTGCGCCAGGAAGGCACGACCCGCCTGGCCACCCTCCAGGCCGCCCGCGCCCGCCGCCTCTGCGAACGCTGCGACCTGCACGAAGTTTGAGAATCCACCCCCAAGCCCACGGGCCGCGCCCCGTGGGTCCCCCGTCTCCTGAGACCCCCCGGATGGCCACCTCCGGCAAACCGCTTGACCCCCAAACCCGCAAGCAGATCGTCCGCCTCCGCCAGAACGGTATCTCGATCCGCCAGATCGCCACCACCACCCGTGCCACGCCGAAAACCGTCCAGAGCGTACTTCGACGCGACCGGCTGCTGCAAGAATCGCTCGTCGCCTGACGTTCCGCGTTCACGACGGCTTTTTCAGACTATCGGACGAATGCCCCGCGTTTGGACGCCGCCCAGCGCACGTCGGTGTGTCGGATCCCGGCCTGGAACAGCCTCGTCAAGCGGTGCATTTCTCCAGTAGCGGAAGAACGTCCTTCGATCGATGTGGTTATCGAAGAGATCAAAGCCATCCCCACCTAACGTCCCCGGAATACTGCCCCTGGAAGGGACGTAGATTCTTTCTTTGCAAGATGCCGCGCGCGCGCACCCCCTCTTGAAAAATAACACGCCCCCGCGTTTACTGGGCCCCGTTGAGGAACATTCGGTTGCCGCGGATCTCGACGCCGATGCGTGAGGACTGCGGAGGAAACCTGGATAACGAACCCTGCGCCGACGCGCGGGCGAGTTGTCGGGCAATTTCACACGAAATTGCCGGCGACCCGCCCGCGCGTTTTCGTTCGGCCAGTCGCCGGCCCATCCCGGAGACTGGCACATGCAGCGGATCTCCGGCAGGCGGGGCCGAACCGTGGGCGCCCGAGGCGTATACAAATCCGGGCACCGTCGCCCAGGGGGGCCTCGAGCGGCGAGATGGTGTGGGCACGACCGGAAATCTTGCCGTTTCACTTTCGCGCGCTTACGATCGCCCCATGTGGATCTCGACCGCCACGAACCTGCCGAAGCCCGGGCGGAAGGTTTTCTTCGCCACGAAGTACCCAGCACGGCCTTTGGCCGGAACCAAAAGGAATTGAACCGCGGATTACGCGGATCCGCGCGGATGCGCCAGTTCACCCCGTTCGTGTTTATCCGCGGCCATCCGCGACATCCGCGGTTCTTCTCCCTCCTTTCCCAAATTGACAATTTGCGCGCCACGCAAAGACATCGACGGTTAGTAGTACGATTTACCGCGCGAGTTTCCAGAGCTGGTTCCTGCGTCCCTCCGATGACGGGCCAGTCTGGCTCAGCGTCAGCGGGTGCCGCGTGACGCACTGGATGCCGGCGGAGCACTGCGCGAAGGGGAAAGTGCCTGTTCCTCCGCTTCTTTCTTCCTTCTAATGAGGGCCGAACCGGACTGAACCCGGTCTGCGGGCCGGTTTCGGGATCGTGCAAGCGGAGGCGGCACTGCCGGTCGCAAAAGAAAGTCGGTTGTCAGGCCGTCATGCCCGGCACGTTGCGAGTCCCTTTCGACAGGGAGGCCATGCCATGGCGAAGAAAACGGCGGATTTGCTGGTCCAGGTTCTTGCGGGAGCGGGGGTCGAACGAATCTACGGGGTGTCGGGCGACTCGCTCAACGGCATCACCGACTCGATTCGCCGCCAGGAACGGATCCAATGGGTTCACGTCCGGCATGAGGAGACGGCCGCCTTTGCGGCAGGGGCCGAAGCGCATCTCACGGGAGGGCTGACGGTCTGCGCCGGGAGCTGCGGTCCCGGCAACCTCCATCTGATCAACGGGCTCTACGACTGCCACCGCAGCCGCGTCCCCGTCCTCGCCATCGCGGCCCAGGTTCCCAGCCAGGAAATCGGCAGCGGCTATTTTCAGGAAACGCACCCGGAACATCTCTTCGCCGAATGCAGCCATTACTGCGAACTGGTTTCGCAGGCCGAGCAGATGCCCCGCGTTCTGGAGATCGCCGTGCAGACGGCCCTCTCGCGTCGCGGCGTCGCGGTCGTCGCCATTCCGGGAGACATCGCCCTGCGCGACGCGGTCGAACTGGAACCGCGCATCCATTTTCCGGCGCCCAGACCGACCGTTTGTCCGGCGGATGACGAACTTGCGGCGCTGGCGAAGCTTCTCAACGGGTCGAATCAGATCACGATCCTCGGCGGCGCGGGGTGTGCCGGCGCCCATGCGGAGCTGATCGAGCTGGCCGGCAGGCTCAAGGCTCCGATCGTGCATGCCATGCGCGGGAAGGAGGTCATCGAGTACGACAACCCCTTTGACGTGGGAATGACCGGCCTCCTGGGGTTCTCGTCCGGCTATCACGCCATGATGAACTGCGACCTGTTGCTCATGATCGGAACGGACTTTCCCTACCGGCAGTTCTTCCCCCGGGACGCGACGATCGTCCAGATTGACCTCCGCGGAGAACAGCTCGGCCGGCGCACAAAAGTTGACCACGGCTTCGTCGGGGATGCGAAGACGACTCTGCGAGCCCTCTTGCCGAAACTTCAGCAGAAAACCGACGACGGGCATTTGAGGGCCGCGCTCGAACACTACCGGAAGGCACGGCAGGGCCTGGAGGAGCTGGCCACGGGCGAACCGGGGCGAAAGCCGATCCATCCGCAATATGTGGCCCGGGCGATCGACGAGCTGGCCGCCCAGGACGCAATCTTCGCCTGCGACGTGGGGACGCCCACGATCTGGGCGGCGCGGTATCTGTCAATGAACGGCAAACGGCGGCTGCTGGGGTCGTTCAACCACGGTTC
>JBLMWR010000314.1:0-9934 GCA_050257335.1 Deltaproteobacteria bacterium
AGAACCCGGTCGCCCTGGAGCGCATCTCGGTCGATGAGCCGACCCTGTCGATGCTCTTCACGATCAACTCGTCGCCCCTGGCCGGACGCGACGGCAAGTTCGTCACCAGCCGGCACCTGCGGGCGCGCCTGTACCGCGAGCTCGAATCGAACGTCGCCCTGCAGGTCGAATCATCCCCCAACAGCGACCATTTTCAGGTCTCCGGCCGCGGCCTTCTGCACCTGGGGATCCTCATCGAGACCATGCGCCGCGAAGGTTACGAGCTGTCAATCGGAAAGCCCGAAGTCATCCGCAAGCAGATCGACGGCAAGTGGCATGAGCCGTTTGAGGTTTTGACCATCGATGTCCCGGCAAGCGACGTCGGCCCCTGCATGGAGCTGACCGGCGCCCGCCGCGGGCAGATCGTCTCGATGCGCGGCGGCGAGAGCGGAATGACGCACCTCGAATTCCTCATCCCCGCCCGCGGGCTGATCGGCCTGCGGACGCGAATCCTCAACGCGACGCGCGGCGAGGCCATCATGCATCACCGCTTCGACTCGTTCCGCCCCGTGGAGGGAGACATTCCCAAGCGAGCCAATGGCGTCATCGTCTCACAGGACAACGGCAAAGCCGTCGCCTTCGCCCTGTGGAAACTGCAGGAACGGACTGAGCTGTTCATCAACCCCGGCGACGAGGTGTACGAAGGGATGATCGTCGGCGAGAACTCGCGCGAAAACGACATGGTGGTCAACCCCATCCGCGAGAAGAAACTGACCAACATCCGTACGACGTCCGCCGATGAGGCCATCATCCTGCGTCCGCCGCGGATGATGTCGCTGGAGCAGGCCCTGGAGTACATCGAAGACGACGAATACGTCGAGGTGACGCCCAAGGTGATCCGCCTGCGGAAGATCCTGCTCACCGAAAACGCCCGCAAGCGCGGCTTCCGCGCCAGCCGGCAGATGACGTAGGTCGGCCTTTCGAGGCTGACAGCAATGCGGCGGAAAGCGTCCAAAAAGGCTGGCCAGCGAATACGCCCGACATCGGATTGTTGATGGCTGGCATGGTGGCTTGTTTCCCGGCAGAATTGCTCGAATCCGCATCGCCGTCAGGCTGGAAAGCCTGACCTACCTCGCCCTGGCAACGCACCCCGGGACTTACGTCCCGGGCTCGCCTGTCAATTGCGCGATTGACGATAAGTTGCCATTCGACCCGCCGGTGCGACCAATCGTCGTTTGACCTGCATGCGCCACGTCACGAACGCGCAATCGTGACCGTTCACTTCTTCCCCTCCCCCGGCGCCTCAATCACCGGGAAATTGGGCCGCGAGGGTTGGCCGGCGGGAAAGAGGGCGGGGTCGAGGTCGGGGAGCTTGATGGTGAACTGCACGGCGCGGATCTGCTCGAACGGGTCGGGGAGCGCGAGCTTGACGAACGCCGTCGGAAGCGATGCGACCAATAGCCGCGCGTGGAAGAGGGCGGTCTCCGCCGCCGCTCGCGCGGGGTTCGCCGCCGGGTCGATTTTTTCCTTCGGCGGCGCGGCGGAAACCGCGAGGAACGGGACCGCGTTCGGGTCGGCCGAGGGAACGTAACTTCGCGGCAGCGGGAAGACCTGAATCGGCGTCGGCGCCGAAAGCGCCATATCACCCGGCAGCCCGGGAAGATCGAGCAGGCGCAGCGACAATCCGGCGCGCACGGCGAGTGGCGTCGTCGATGGTTCCTGGCGGATGATCGTCCGCGTGAGTGCCGAAATGTCGCGCGGCAGCGGATCGAGCTTGAGCGTCCGCCACGGTTCGGGCTCGCTCACGTAAGGGACCGGCCAGACTTCAAACCGCGCCGGCGGAATGAGTTTCGCCGACAGTAGCAGGCCTCCCAGGTCCCCCGAAAAGACAAAGCGGCTGGAGTCGGCCGGCGCGGCGGCGACTGCCGCCAGGGTCGTTGTCTGGATGAGGGCGGGGCGTGCATTCGCGGGAACCTCGACTTCCTCGGCCGCTGCCATTTCGTCACCGATCGGCTCGACGGGAGGATCCGCAGCAAGGTCCACGGGCGATGCGGCACCGGCACGGTTGCTCTCAGCCGGTGACGGCGCCGTGGAGGTCGCCGTGGCGACGGGCGCCCGATTGCCGGCCACCAGGCACGTGACCGCCAGCCACACCGCCAGCGAGGCCAGCGTCAGCCGCGACAACTCCAGCCCTCCCGCGCGATTCCTGTTCGATTCCTGCATGTCATTTCACCTCGATGATGAGCCGGGCCGGCATCCCCTCCGCCGGCAGCACCTTCGTGTTCGTTTCCAGCTTCAGCAGCGGTTCTTCCTTCATCGTCAGATTCGTCTGGATCACCGTCTCGTCCGTCACCGGAAAAATGGCAATCAGCGTTCCCGTGGTGTCGGCGGCGTAAACCTTCTCCGTCTTTCCCGGCGCCTCTTTCACCACCGACCCGGTGAAGAACCACTTGAGCGCCGGCATAGGCTTGCCCGTCTTGCGATCGACGAGCGTCTTTTCGATCGGCACGACCTTCGGCTTGCCGTCGGGGCCGGGGACTTCGAGGGAAACCTTGACTTCGGGCCCGGTCGCCGCGGCGTCTTCTCCGAGGGCCGGCTTCCCCGGTTTCAACCCCAGCCCCACCAGAGCTGCGTGAATCTCGCTGGGCTTCGCGGAAAACGTGACCACTGTTTCGTGCGCCTTCTTCCCCTCGGGCGCGGGAAGCGTTGCGATGACTTCGATGGGATAGACCTCCGTCAGATTGGGGAGCTTCCGCGGCGCAATCTTGCAGGCGACTGTCACCGATTTCTTTTCCTTATTGACCGCCACTGCCGGTTCCGCGGGTTTATCATCGGCCCATGCTGAGCGAACCTCGACTGCCGCGACCACCCACACGCACGCGGCAAACGAGGCCACACGGCATTTCCAGGTCACCTTGCGTACCCCTCGAAATAAGGGAACCGCGGATGACGCGGATACGCGCGGATAAGGAAAAGCGGACCTGTTCCATCCGCGGCCATCTGCGTCATCCGCAATGTCGAATTTTACCTTTCGCCGCGATCGATCTACCAAGGCCATCCCAGATCTCCCGAAGTACATCCTTTGCGACCACTTTGTTCCGTGCGACTCCGATCTGTTTCTTACTTTGCGTCCTGGTGCCTTTGCGTGATTATCGAAAGGAACATTACTGGCTGCTGACGGGCAGGTCGGAAAACCTGCCCACGGTCAATTCATTTGTCTCCAATGCAGACGACGACGGTGGCTGCTTTCTCGCCGGTGGCGTCGAGATTGCAGGTGGCGACGAAGAGGCGCCCTCCCTGCACGGCGGGAGAACCGTACACACTCCCTGGGGCCATGACTGCCGGGTCGCGGGCCAGGTCGAGCGTCCACAGCTTCCGGCCGCCCGCCAGATCGAGGGCATGCACGATCCCCGCCAGATCGGCGGCATACACGATTCCCCCTGCGATCGCCACGCCGGCGAAGAACGGCGCGCGACCCGGATATGTCCATTTCTCTGAGCCGCTCGCCGCCTCATAAGCCCGCACGCTGCCGTCGGTCGCTGTGAAAACGGCCAGCGGTCCGCTGACGGCGACCGAGGAGACGACGCCCCCCGGAACGGGCTTCCGCCAGGCGACAGAGCCGTCGGCGATCTTCACCGCCACGATTTCGCCGCTTGCTCCGGGAATTTTCTTCGGATCGAATCGGATGCTGCTGGATGCCACAAGGGCCAGGTCGCCGGCCAGCGTCGCCCCTCCCCACGGGTTGAGCGCGAGCGGCGTCTTCCAGACCGGTTTGCCGTCGGCGGCGTCGAGGCACAAGAGGGCCCGCTCGCCGGTTTTCTCGTCGTCGAGATACGCCGAGGCGGCCACGACCTTCCCCGCCGCGACCGCCACGCCGGCATCGACATGCCATTGATCGCGTCCCGCCTGCCAGACGACTTTCGGGACCGGCCTGGGAAGCGCTTCTTCGCTCGGGGGAAGGGCGAAATCGGGATCGACCTTTTTCTCCTTTTCATACGCGGCAACCAGCACTTTCCACTTCGCCTCGAGAAGCTTGCGAACGCCCGCCAGGTCCTGCTCTTTGCCGTCGAGCGTCACACGGTTGAGATCGACGCACAGGACTCCCGCGTTCCCTCCGCCGATAAAGACCTTCTCTTCGAAGATCGTCGGCGCCCCTTCGAGGTGCACGAGCTTCCCGGGGATGGCCAATTGCCAGATGGGGAGCCCCCCCGCGGCTTCGAGGCAGTGCAGGATCGCGCCGTCGGTCTGATGCATGCCGTCGCCGAAGACGAGCTTCCCCCCCGACAGGGCCGGCGCGCAGACAACCGGCAACTTGAGGAACGGGGCCGACTTCGCCCAGGTGATCCTTTTCTGCGAGGCTGGCTCGACCGCCAGCGCGTCGAACCGCGACGTGTTGAAGGCCCCCAAACTCGACAGGTAAACTTCTTTTCCGCCGGGCACCGGCGCCGCAATGTAATGCTCGCGCGTCTTGTGCACCCACAGGACCTTCGGCGACTTCGGCCCCGGCTGGTCGTCCGCCGCCCCCGTCCGCTGCGGATTCCCGCGATGCGTCAGCCAGTCGCCCCCGAGTGCGCCGCGTGCCGCGAGCAGATACAGCAGCAGCGAGACCGTGCATACAAGAGACGGAGAACCACGAAAGACGCGAAAGACACGAAAGACACGAAAGAGTGAGATCCATCGCGCTGACCCCGACCGGCAGTCCGAGGACTCATCGCCAATCGACCGCTTCCGGGCAAGCCGGCACGGGCCGGATCGACCACCACTCACTCCTCCCGGGTGCTGCCTCGCCGTTTCGTTTCTCATTGTTTTCGTCGTTTTCGCGTCTTTCGTGGTTCTCTGCTTCTGCGTTCGGCCGGCCGGCCTGGAAGGCCGGCCTGCATTACTTTGCGCCCTGGCATGCATTTCGTTGACACTACGCAAACGATCGACGACGGGCAGGCTGGAAAACCTGCTCGACGGCTAGCGGCGGCCGACGGTTTTTTCCGGGGGCTTGCCCAAAAAGACTCCTGATTCCTGGCCTTCGTTGTTGAAGACGACGTCGAGCGCGCCGTCCCTGTTGAAATCGACCGCCAGAACGCCGCGGGTGTTGAAGATTTTCTGCTCGAATCCCAGCTCGACGGTGGCGTCGATAAAGACGCCCGCCCCCTTGTTGCGGAAGAACCGGTTGGGGCCGTTAAGACAACCGACCAGCAGATCGAGCCGGCCGCTCCGGTTGAAATCGACCCACGTGGCGCACGTCGCATCGCCGATCGGCTGAGCCAGCGCACCGGCTTTGGCCGTCACGTCGGCAAAGCGGCCCTGCCCGGCGTTTTGGAACAGCCGGCATGCGCCACTCTGCGGAACGAGCAGGTCGGGCTTGTTGTCGCCGTCGAAATCCCCGAACACCGGCGCGATTTTTCCCGCCCGGTAATTGAGCCCCGAATCTTTTGCCGCGACAAAACCGCGCGCCGTGTTCAGCGCGAGCACTCCCGTCCCCGCGCTGTACAGAAAATCGCTCCGCCCGTCGCCATCGACGTCGGCCACTGCCAGATGATCTCCTTTGAGATCACTTCCGATGCCGCTCGCCCCCAGGCCGACCTGTTCGGAGACATCGTCGAACAGGAGCGGCACGGCGGGCTCGAATTTGCCGGCGGCGAAATAGAATGCCCAGTCGCCGTCACCCTGGCAGATTTTCAAAAGCAGGTCGTTCCGGCCCGGCTTCAGCGGCAACGTCAGTTTCGCCTGATCGGGGCCCGCCGCGCGGAAGACGTTTTGTGCGAGCAGCTCCTGGCCGTTCAGCCAGACGCTCAGCGTGTCGTCGCTGCCGAGCGAGATCGGTAATTCGCCTCCCGTCGCCGTGCCGATCTGCCGGTAGACGTACGCGACCGCGTTCGTCTGGTGCCCGGGTTTGAAGAGGGCCTTCAGGCTGTTGACTTTCGCATCGCCGAAGTCTCCCGCCTTCCAGGCCGCCTTTTCGCCCTCCTTTCCGTCGTACTGTGCCGCCAGATTGATTGCTTTTTCGGGGGGATAAACGGCGGCGAATCCCCGGCCGCCGGCGTTGTCGAACGGGCCGATGGAATGCCACTGGCCCAGCTTCGGCGTGCCATCTGCGGGAGCCGCGGCCGCCCCTTTGTTCCGGTACAGCCGAAGACCGAGAAACCCGTTCGCCAGCAGAATGTCGGGACGCTTGTCGCCGTCGCAGTCGAGCCAGGCGGCGGCAGTGACATTGTAATACGCTTCGCGCGGCAGGCCCTTCGTCGCGTCCTCAAAACGCCCCTCCCCCTGATTGGTGAAGAGCATGGGTCCCAGCGGCGTCGCCAGCAGGAGGTCGGGCTTGCCGTCGCCGTTGCAGTCGGCCCAGTCGGCGGACCGCGCGCCACTGGTCGCGGGAAGCGACACTTCGTTCAGCGACGTGCCGGTGTTGGCCAGCAGCGACACTTTGCCCGCGCCCGCCAGGCACAGGTCGGGCTTGCCGTCGCCGTCAATGTCGGCCGAGGTGATTCCCGCCGCGCCGGGGTCCGAGCGGGCCAGCCCGGCATAATGTGTGAAGCCGGGCATTCCCGAGATGGAGCGGAAGTCTTCACCCCCCCAGCCGACGAAATCGCGCTTGATGTCGTAGTCCTGAATCTTGAGGCTGGCCTTCATCCGCTGGATCTTCGCGGTCCGCAGAGCCAGCGCGTTTTTGTCCCCATCGACCATGCAGGGGACGATGACTTCCTGCCCGGCGAGCATCGCCGAGACGGCTGCCGCCAGCTTCTCGGGGCGGCCGGCGAAGCTCCGCAGAAAATACGGCTCGGCGTGGCTCATGTTCCACCATTCGCCCCCCGAGTACGCCTGGTACCAGTAGTTCGGCAGGCACGTCTCGCTGGCGCCGCCGTTGTTGAAGAAGACGACGATCTGCCCCGGCTCGGCGGCCGCCATGATCGTCTGCCATTCGCGGGGATGGAACCCTCCCTGCCCGATGTTGTGCTTGACGACGTCCGGGCACGGGGCTCCTTTGAGGTCTTGCACCTTGCGATACAGGATCAGGTTCCGCGTCTTATCGACCTTCTCGACTCGCAGCACGGCGATCTGCGTCGCTTCCTGAATGATCCGCCCCAACGTGTACGGAATCTCGACGTACCCCCAGCTCACCTGGGCCCCGTGCGAGCCCAGCAGTATCGCACCGCACATCGCGGCCAGCCACAGCCATCGGGGTTTGGTTGTCATGAGCGAATTACCACGGGGAAGGCGGAACACAAGAGAGAGAACCGCGGATGGCGCGGATAGCCGCGGATAAGAAAACAAGTGGCATAATGACGAGGAACCGCAATATCAAGGAACACTTGTGCGCTGCAGGTCGTGTGGCCCGGACCTGAGAGAACCACGAAAGAAACGAACGTCATGCAACAGTTTAGAAACGAAAGCGGTCGGCGGGAGCCATGTTTGCCGACAACAATCGTTTTCACACGAGCCGGGTATCGTGGCTGAGACCATCTGCATTTTCATTTCGTGTCTTTCGTAAATTTCGTGGTTTCCTCCTGTTTGTGATTGTTTTGTAATCCGCGTTGATCAGCGTCAACCGCCGTTCACCGAGTCGTCGATTTCAGCTCTATTATGGAACAGCATAGCGGTCTGAATTCTTTGACTTTGGTTTTCCCTGGGCATTCGGATCTTGAATTTCGTCATTCGACATTCGTTATTCCGGCCCCGTCATTTGGTCTCGCTCAAGCGTTTCTTAGCCACCTCCGCCGCCGGGGTGCCGGGATGATCTTTCAGGACGCGCTCCAGAAGTTTGCCCGCCTGGGCCGACTGCTGCATGTCGACGAAGGCCCGCGAGGCTTCGCACAGCGCCAGCGCGCTCCATTCGGGGTAATCGTAGGTGAAGGGAACGACCAGGAGCGCATTGGCTGCCTCGGCAGGGCGCTTCTGTTCCAGCCGGCACAGGCCGATCTGGAACTGCGCCCGCGCCGCGACTTCGGTCGCCGTGCGCCCCACGACTTGCAGATAAACGTTCACCGCCTGATCGAACTGCTTCTGATTCTGCCACGCCCAGGCGATCCCGTACCGGGCTTCGTCGAGCCACGGGCTCTGGGGATAACGGCCGACGAGAGCTTCCAGCGTCTGCCGGCTCTGGTCCCATTGCGCTGCCCGGGCGAAGGCGTGCCCCAGCCGCAGCACCGCCCGGTCACTGATCCCCGCCACCTGGTGCAGAGCACCATCGTCGCGGAAGGGAAGCAGCCGCGCGATGGCCTTGGGCCAGTCTTCCTGGGCCATAAGACACTCCCCGGCCCGATACCGCGCCTCGGGCGCCAGCGGGCCCTTGACATTCTGCGCCACCGCGTCGAACTGCGCCAGCGCGCCGGCCGAGTCTTTTTGAGGCAACAGGCACGAGCCCAGCCGCAGGCGAATGCGGTCGGTCAGCTCCTGCGGGGGTTCGCGGTCGAGCGCCTCGGTTAGCAGCGGCACGGCGGCGGAATGTTCGTCACGCCGCGCAAAAAGCTCGGCCAGCTCCAGCCGGGACTCGTTTGCCAGTGCGTTCTCAGGCCCGGCGGCGATCAGCGCTTTGTACGCGTCACGCGCCTGTTGCTCGGCGGGCTGCACGGGAATCGCCGACGCCGCGATTTCCGGCGGATGCACGGCAGGCGTCGGCTCGCCGGGCTGCGCCTTTTTCGCCAGCTCTTCCTGCCGTTTCTTGACGGCGGCGGCCTGCATCTGATTGCGGGCAACGGCGATTTCGAAATCGGCAACCGTTCGCAGCGACCACGCGCCGTCATAAAGCATGCGCAGGTGCGGCTCCGAGCCGGCGGCCTTCCCGGCAAGCTGCTGCGCCTGGTCGAGAAAATACTTCGCCGTCTCGCGCAGCGCCGCGATCGCCTCCTGCTCGTGCGCCTGCTCGGCCTTGATCTCCTCCGGCTTCGCGTCCGTCTTTGACAGCACCTTCCGCGCGGCGTCGAGTTTGGCCAGCGCCTCTTCGCGCCGGCACTGCCCCGCGCGCCACGCCGCCTCGGGGGCTTCCGGTCGGGCAGCGAACTGTTTGGCGATTCCTTCGAAGATCGCTCGAGCTTCGGCCAGCTTCCCCTGTTCCTTGAGCGCCAGACCATGATGATACTGAATGAGCGGCACCCACGTCGACCGGGTCGGGTCGCCCGCAAGGGCCCCTTCGTGCTGCTGCCGGCACATCACCAGCGCGTTCACCGCATCGGCGGATCGGTTCTGGCTCCGCAAGAGCGCCGACATCCGCAAGAGCGCCAGGGGCGCGATCGGCGACTGCTTGAACGGGTCTCCCTGAAAGCGGGCCATTTCGTTGATCGCCCCCCCGACGTCCCCCTGTTCGGCCATCGTGCAGGCCCGCTCGAAGAACGCCACCGCGTTCTGGGGCGTGCTCGCGTATTGCTGGGCAACCTTTTCATACGTCTGCCGGGCGCTCGCCAGGTACTTGTTCCGTTCCTGCGGATCGGCGAAGACTTCGGCCATGCGGCGATAGCAGTAGCCCAGCTTGAGCAGCGCGTCGGGAGCTTCGCTGCTCTTCGGTTCAGCGGCGACGAACGTATCGAGGAGCTTCACCGCCTTTTCCGCCGTCTGCATGAGGCGGGCCGCCGCCAGGGCGTCGTCCGAGTTCGGCGGAAGCGTGCGGATCAGGCAGTCGGCGAGCAGATACGAGACGCTGGAGAGCTTTCCATTCCGGTCGGCTTCCGGGACTGCTTCCAGCACCCTGATCGCCGGCTCGAATTGCCCCAGTTGATGGTACGACGATGCCAGGCTCTGCCGGGCCGCGTGGGCGTATTCGAACTCGGGATACTTCTCGAGCAGCGGTACGTATTTCTTGATCGCCTCGCCGAAGAGTTTCGCCAGTTCCTGCTCGCGATTGGGGAGAGTCGCATTGCCGGCGGCGGCGACGGCGGCAAGGTACGTGTTTTCCGCCTGCCGGAAGAGGACCGCGGGGAGCAGGGTACTGGCGGGAAACGCCGCCAGGAACTTCGCGCAGGCGTCATCC
>JBLMWR010000315.1:0-3896 GCA_050257335.1 Deltaproteobacteria bacterium
GAGATTCCGGCCGATATGCCCCTGGGAAACGTCAGCGTGCGCCTGCACACGCCGCTGGGGAGCACGGCCGGCAAATCGTTCTACGTGGGACCCTTCCCCGAGGCGGGAGAGAAAGAAGACAACGCGGAACTCGAGAATGCCACGCCCGCCGCGCTCCCCGCGACACTGGTCGGAACGATCAACGCCCGGGGAGACAGGGATCTGTGGTCGTTTGAAGCCCAGGCCGGACAGGAGCTGGTCTTCGTCCTTGTCGGACCGAGCCTCGGATCGTCCCTCAACGCGCGGCTGACGCTTCTCGACGCGTCGGGCCGCAGGCTGGTAAGCGTGACGCGGCAGCCGTGGAAGAGCGAAGTCGTCCTTTTCCATCGCTTCGAGGCGCCGGGGAGATTCTTCCTGCGCGTCGAAGATCGCGACTTCACCGGCGGCGGAAACCATTTCTATTCCATTCACGCCGGCGCGTTTCCGTATGTGACTGATGTTTATCCGCTGGGAATAAGGACCTCCGATGCAGGGGCTTCTGCCGGAGATCAGGTGCAGGCGGTTGAAGCCCGCGGCGCGAATCTCGCCGCCGGTGCAAAGCTCACTCCCGTTTCTGGAATCGGGACGCGGTTTCTTCCTCTCGATACGCCCGCCGGGAAGACCCTGAATTCGGCCCGCTTCGAATCCAGCCCCTATCCCGAATTCGCCGAAATCGAACCCAACGACACCCCGGCTCAGGCCCGCCATCTTCCGGTCCCCAGCGCCATTTCCGGAAGAATCTCCCTTCGCCCGACTCCCTCGCTCCCCAACTCCCCCACTTCGTCCGCGCCCACCGATGTCGATCACGTCTCTATCGACGCACGCAAGGGCGATCGCCTGACCATCGAAGTTCTCGCTCGCCGTCTCGGCTCTCCCCTCGATTCCGTTATCGACGTTCTGGATTCCTCGGGGCACCCCGTTCCGCGCTCCATGCTCCGCGCCGTCGCCGAGACGTACACCGTCCTTCGCGATCATGATTCGCGCAGCAAGGGAATCCGGCTGCAGCATTGGGAGGATGTTCAGCCAAATGATTTCCTCATGCTCGGCGACGAAATCCTGAAGGTGCAGATCCTTCCGCTGGGGCCGGATGAAGACGTGAAATTCTTTGACAAGGGAGGCCTGCGGATCGGATACCTCGGCACGACGCCCGAAGCGCACGCGATCAACACCACCGCGTACAAAGTCGAAGTCCATTCGCCGGGCGCCGCGTTTGCCCCGAACGGCATGCCGGTCGTGGCGCTCCACTACGGCAACGACGATGGCGGGCCGGGATTCGGCAGTGATTCGCAGGTTCTGTTCGATGTCCCCGCCGACGGCCGGTATATCGTCCGCGTTCGCGACGTCCGGCACCTGGCGGGCGAAGACTACTTGTACCGCCTCGTCATCCGCCCCCGCCAGGAAGATTTCCGGATTTCGCTCGATCCCGAAAACCCCAACATCCCCCGCGGGGGAAGCCTGCCCGTCACCGTGAATCTCGACCGCCTCGACGGTTTCAATGGCCCCGTCGACATCCGGATCGACGGCCTCCCGGAAGGAATTACGGCGACCCCCGCCCGCATCGGGCCGGATCTCTTCAGCGGCATCCTGACGCTGACTGCATCTGAGACGTTTGGCGAGCCCGGTGCGTCAGCTCCGGGGTTGAAGCAAAAGTCCACTGACAAACAAGCACTGGGTGAGGCGCCAAAAGACCAGCCGGAACCATTGAGCTTCAGAGCGATCGCCAGCGCCCGCATCGGCGACCGAACGGTCGAACACGCGACCACCCCCGGCTTCGGCCTGCATCAGGTGTCTGTGACGTCGCCGCCCGATCTCAAGGTGCACGTCGAACCGGCTGCGGCGACCATTTCGCCGGGCGATGAGCTCAAGTTCACGGTGACAATCGAACGCCGGAACGCGTTCGCCGGCCGGGTACCGGTTGACGTCCTCAACCTGCCTCACGGGCTGCGGGTCCTCGACGTGGGGCTCAACGGCGTTCTGATCAACGAGAACGAGGTGAGCCGCAGCTTCGTCGTCACCTGCGATCCCTGGGCCGAACCCGGCCCGATCCTGTTCTACGCCGCGCCGAAAGTCGAGGCGAAGAACGAACGCCACGCCTCGGCCCCGATCCGGCTCGAAGTCCGATCGGCGGCGACAGTAGGCGGGCCAGGGAAGTGAAGCGCGCAGACTTTTCCTTCCCGCCATGCTGTACATTTGAACGCCTGCCCGAATTCTGGCGGCTGTGCGGACAGCGCTCACAAATCGAGCTTGTCGAGACCGTCTATCAGGTCGTCGAGGGCGTCGCGCGTCTGGGGGGCGCTCGCGCGCCGCTTGGGGATGCCCACGGTCATTCCCACGGCTTCGCGGCCGTCGGCGACCAGCTCGGTATCCCGCTCGAGCACCGCCTGTTCGAGCGCCGATGGCGCCCCGAACAGCTTCGACAGGTCGATTTTGAGCCCCGCCGCGGTCCCGACGTCTGAGCCGGCGATTGCGGGGGCCTTGTGCTCGGGAAAGATGATGGCGTTTTCAGGACAGACGCGGCTGCACGCCGGGCATCCCTTTTTGCAGTTGTCCTGCTGCTCGACGAGAATCCGATCGGCGGCATCGACGCCGTACACGCCGAACAGGCAGAAGTCGATGCACTCCATGCAATTCGTGCAGCGGCTGTAGTCGATGACGGGGTACCAGCGCCGCCGCGTGACTTCATCCGCGCCGTTCCCGTTGCCAATTGACGGCTCGGCCGGGGCGCCCGCGGTACCAGATGTCGACGAGAGGCCCACGGGATTCAGATACCGCTGCAGTTGTTCGGGGGCCGGGGAGCCGTTGATCCACCCCATCAGATCGACCGTTTGCACCGCACATTCCTGAACAATCCGGCGGACTTCGTCGAGGTAGACCTGCGGGTCGGCTTGGTCGCGCAGATCGAGGCAGTAAATCTTGCGGCTGGGAAGGTCCCAGGCGCCCAGCGCACTTTGGCGCTCGGGAGGCGGTTCCTGATCGGCTTCCGACTCGTCTTCATCCTCGTCGTCGCCGGCGGCCGGCTTGAGCAGGGTGACCCCTTCGTGCCCTTTCACCGCATTGCGGTCGAGAATCCAGCGGGCCGCGCGGGGAAAGAGCCACGACAGGACGATCATGTCCCCCCGCACCGACTTCAGAAACAGCATGCCGGTGTGGTCGGGGGTCAGGTCGTACAAATGGGGAACGAGGGAAACGTCCACCTGCGGATCGAGGAGCAGGGTCGCGGCGATCGTCTCCTCGACGTTCCGCTTCACCGGGTTCTTCCCCGGTGACTGGGAGATCACCACCGTCACCTTTTTCGCCGCCATAAGTCCCTCGCCTCGAATCAAGAATCAAGACCGTGGATGACGCTGACGAACTTCATCAGTTGTCCTGGACGAACCGCGTCACTCATTCATCTGCCCCTTGATCATCTGCTGCGTCTTTTCCCAGCCGGATGCGAGCAGGTCGACGTAAGCGGGGGGGGTGAGCAGTTCCGCCTCCGTTTCAAATTCGTACAGCCAGCCACTCTCGTAGTTGTCTGTATTGATCACCGAGGGATCGTTCAGCAGTTTTTCGTTGAAGACGACGACGCGGCCGTCGCACGGGGCATACAGGCTCGACACCGCCTTCGAACTTTCGATCTCGCCGATTTCCTGCTTGAACCGTACCCGGGTGTCAGTGTCGATGCTCCAGTTGAGAAAATAGACATCCTGCAAGAGGCGTACGGAATAGGCGGTAAATCCCACACGGAACCGGTTGCCGGCCGGCTTCAGCCACAGATGATTGGAAGCATAGCGGCGATCTCCCGGACTGCGGGCCGCATACTTCCCCATCATGAACTCCAGATCGTCAGGCATTTGTTTCCCGTAGATAAAGATTTCCCGCGAGATGCTAGCCGCCGG
>JBLMWR010000316.1:0-6235 GCA_050257335.1 Deltaproteobacteria bacterium
TGCTTGGCGAGGCGAAAGTGTCTGTCCGCGCTGACAAAGAGCGCTATGCGCTTCCCAGCGAGCAACGCGTCATATTTTTCATCGCCGAAGACGGGAGACCCGGGGCGAAGATTGTTTATCGCGTTGAGATCGGATTGGCTTTTCAACCAATCGAGAGGGAACGGTGCTTGAACGACGCAGATGGTTTCCGAATCGGGCGGCAGCCACCACAGCACCTCATCAACACGAGCCACCTGCTCCTCTGGAACCGGGGTGAGGACAGTCGGATTCTCTGCGATCGTTGACCCGATGAATACATTATCCACGTCCAATTTTCGCAGGCCCAGTTGGCGTAGCTGCTCGAGCCCTGCATCTGTGACTTGTGTGTCGTACAGCTCGAGTTGAACGAGCTCGTCCATCCCTTTGAGATGGGTCAGGCCCGCGTTGGTGACGCGAGTGTCGTTCAATCGGAGGCTGTGTAAGCGCAGCCCGGCCAGGTTCGCGAGCCCCTTGTCTGTCACCTTCGTCGATGAAAGGTCCAGGTCCCGCAGGTGTGACAAGTCCTTCAGGCTCCTTAATCCGACATCGGTGACACCAGTTCCTTCGAGGCTAAGTCCCGAGAGGTCCTTCATCCCGCGGAGATGCTGGAGCCCGGCGTCTGTAATTCTCGTATCTGCAAGGCCAAGGTCGTTCAGTCTGTCCAGCCGTGCCAGGTGAGCGAGCCCGGCGTCCGTCACTCGTGTATTATTGAGGCTCAAATCCGTAAGCGTCGTAATTCCGCCCAGCACAGCGAGCTGATCGTCCGAGATCGCCGACCTACCAAGATAGACTTCCTCCAAATTCGTAAGATTCTGCAAATGCTTCAATGCGGCAGGAGTGATGTCAATCGGGTTGCGAACGCGAGGTCCCAAGAAGTTCACAGAAATCGACGTTTTCGGGCCATCTTCCTCGACAAATACCCACGCGCCCATGCGTCGCAGTGCGACGACGGATTGCTTCGTTGCTTCGGGAAGCGACGCTGGCAAAGCCGTCTCCGGGTGGCGAGCTGCTTTCTGTAGCCCGACTGTCGATTCGCCATCGGAGGCCAGCTTTTTCTCGACTGCTTCGTCCTGCTGGACGCTCGCTGATTTGACCGGACTGCTGCGGGCCGCAGTGCCCCAGTCCCTGCAGCCGACAAAAATGGCCGACGTGACACCGAAAGCAATCGTCCACAGCGCCCACTTATTGGCTTTAGCTCGATCCATCTGACAGTCCCCAACAGGGAGTCATGGTCATCAGCGGTTCATGGGCAGGGGGGTGCTGTCGGTCTACCACCGGCCATAGCGCTGTAACCGTCAGCCATTATTCCACGAGGTCCTGCGCCTCCGCAAGCTCGCGGTCGTCCAGGTGTATGTAGCGCTGGGTGGTCGAGATATTCGCGTGCCCCAGCAACCGGCGAGCGTATTCGATTCCCTTCTGCCGGCAAACCTTCGTGCCGCATTCGTGCCGGGCGAGGTACAGCACCAGATCCCGCGGCAGACCGGCCAGGTCCCGCAGGCGAGAATACGTGCGGCTGAGATTCGGAACGGTCCATGCCCTCCCGGCCGGCGACAAGAAAATCGGACCGTTCTGACGCTCTCCGATGGCCTGAACCAGCAGCTCGCCGAGTTTTCGGCCGATCGGAATACGACGGGGTTTCCCGGTCTTGCGGACGGTCTTGTGCTCCCGCAGGACGATCGCATTAGCGGTCCGGTCGATGTCGGCGATTGTCGCCCGACAGAGTTCGCCAGGGCGGGCCCCGCATTGCCGGAGGGCCAGGTAAATCAGCCGGAAGGTGGGTGACGCGTGGGAGAGAATGGCTTCCGTCTCGGCCGCGGTCGGCACCCTGTCGCGTTGACCGACACGGGGCTTTTCCAGCTTACTGAACACCGGACGGTCGATCAGCTTGTGGTCCAACGCAAACTTCTGAAGCCGCTGCAGGGCAACTGCGTTGTGGTGGCGGGTGCTGTCGGACATGCCCGCGCCGGCCTCCGCGAGATATTCGTCCACGTCCAGCGACGTCAGCGTCGCCAGCTCACGATCATTGAACCGTTCAACGAACCGCTTCAGCCGGGCGCGATAGAACGCCACCGTCGCCGGCGTCCGGTGTCGGCGGCAGTAGGCGTAAAACTTGTTGGTCAATTCGGGGATGAGCATCTGTCGTGTTTCGGCAAACACCGGAGTGCGTCGCTAAATAAATCGGCACGACCGCAGGAGGGAAACAAAGTTCAAGGATTAATCCGCCACGGCAGGACTGCGACGAGGAACCAAATCGCAGCCCGCCGGGCGGCACCCACAGAAACGGCCGTCACCCAATGGGCAACCCGACGCCCGCACGCCGCGGCCCGCTCGGAACGCCGCTGCTGACTGTTTCATCGTCCGCACCCGGCGCACGCTCCCGCGGCATCGGTCGAAACACGGCCAACTCTGTCAGCTCCCCAGTCTGGCGGGCGATCCCCGTCAGATACGTCGCCAACGAGAATTCGACGATCGCGGCAGTGACGTCCGAATTCTCCAACGCTTTGACGATCACGGCTCGCGCCTTGTCCGCTCGGCGGCTCATGTCATCGACGAAACGCGCCCGGGCCTGCTTCGCGATCAGCTCGCGTTCAGTGATCGCAGCAGCCTGCGTTTCGCTGACCGCGGCCTCGAGTATCTGCCTTTCGCGGAGCACGCCGGCCAGCTCGGTCGTGGCCAAACACAAATCACCGCGCGCTCGCTGGATTGCTTGCGTGTCGCCGAGTCGGGCCGCGGCCTCGAGCGCCGTTTCCGCGATGGACTGTTTCCGGACTGCGCTGCCCTGGTCGTGCTCGGCCGTGGCAAGAGCCTTGCTGACGTTGGCGAGCTGCCGCGCGGCGTCCGTCCGCTCGAACTGCGCTGCCGCCGCCGATTGCGAGTCGCGCGCGAGCCGGCTGGCTTCGGCCTTCACGGGTTCGATGGGAACGCAGTTTTGCGCGAGGGCGTACACCGCGTCGCGCGATGACTTCGGGTCGGGGTTCAGATCGATCGTGATTTTCATGGGGGCCTTTCGATAGTATCGCTATTGTTTTTCTGTTATCGGGGACTGCGGCCGGTGACGATCCTCACGAAATCTGCGGTAGTCTTGGGCATCGGCAACTGCGCCGACGTCGACTCCATCAGCTGTCGCGCGGGAGCTTTTCGAGTCAGCCGGCGGTTCGTGCGGGAAATGCCGGCGAACGACGGGGGGGCGTGCAGCGCTTGTTCCATCAGCGACTCGCTGAATCGGGGCGCGGGAACCGACGTGCCGGCAGCGGGGCCGGAGCCGGCGCCGCCCGAGCTGCGGGGGCTTCGGCGATCGCCAACGCCCAACTGATCCGGTCCGGCCGGCGAACGACCTGGCGAGCCCGTGTTGCCGACCACTTCGGGCTGTCGCGCGCCGGACGCAGGCTGGCCGGTGATGCCGATGAGGTCTTTCGTCATCGCGACCTTTTCGGATTCCTGCAGATCGTCGCGTGCCCAGAGTTTTCGGATCTTGGTTTCGAAGTCGTCGTCGTCGTCGACGACATCGTTGGGGTCGTTGCCTTCGTCCTCCATGTCCGTGACTTCATCTTCTGCGGACTCCCAGATTCCGTCTGTTGCCCCGGGCCGGCTTACTAAATCTACGCTTCTCAGCTTCGTAATGTTGTCCACGACGCGTCTCCCTTGGTTAGTGATAACAGTGTCTCCATCGCCATTGATCGACAATCCGAACGAACGAGGCAACCGAGCGGCTGCCTCGGTGAGTTGCGGGGCCAATGGATGGTTGCGGAGGTAAAAAAGGTCGGCCATCACTCGATCTTTCTCGCGCCGCAAGTTTTTGAGCACCCCGAACTTTGTAGACAGCGGCCGGTCGACGCGAGCATTTTCCGGGTTCGGGTGATCCACATGCACGCTGATCCCGTCCGCCATTTCACAAATCTGGTCGAGCGCGCGGTCGCTGTATTCACGGTCGTTCTTTGATTGGCGGTTGATGACTGCCACGTTGCGCCAAATTCCCAGCTCAGGATCGATTCGTGAGTCGGTGCTTTGGTCGGTGCGTTCAAGAATCGTGACGTGATTCGATCGAGGGCCGAAGCTCTCCTCGATTCTGTTCAGCACGAGTTGGAAGTTTTCGTTCTGCGATTTCAGTTGCTCTACGCGGGAGCGGTTCAGTGTTGCGGTCATGTGGTGCAGTCTCCTGTAGTGAAAAATCTCTGTTACCATCTATTAAAATCGGCTTCCGTCGCCGCAATTCCGAATCCGCCTTCGGAGCGGCCGACATATCCGCCGTGTGCCGGCGTGGTCATCGCTCGTTCGGGTTCCCAGTGGGGGTGCTCCTGCTGATGCATCGGCCGACGGCACTGCGCGACTGCGGCGGGGAGCAGGAACGAGACGGCAAAGGCAAGATCCGCGTGTCCCGTTTCGTCTCGTTCGGCACTCAATTTTAAGACATTCGCCTTCTCGATGATTTTGATTTTCGAGAGGTCCCGGATCAGGGCCGGATGGTCGTATAGTTCGATGACCCGTTCCTTGAACGCCGTGACGAAACCCATCGCGCGGGCCGACGCTTCCTTCCCGGACTGAGGGACGCCTCGGAAACGGATGCCCCGCTGCGCCAGGAGCTGCCCCATCAAAACCGCCTGGCTCTCGTCGCCGATCACCGTTCCGAAGTTGAAGTGTTGCGCTTGCTGCAGAACGGTGGCCATCACGTCAATCAAGTCGACGTCGCGCGGGCCCGCCGCGCTCCAGTCCTGCGCGTAAGCGACACGGACTCTCTGGCTTTGGTGGTCACAGGAGAGCACGACGAACGCAGCCCGATCTTTCCTCCATGCCAGGTCGAGAGAACCGGCGAAGGTGTGCCGGCTCGCAATCTCGGCGCGCTGCATCGGGCCCGTCATGGTCACCGCGGCTTTCAGATCTTCGTCCGAAACCGCGACGTCGCCTTCGCGGCTTGACCAGACGCCTTGCCACAGTCGAAGGTACCGGCTCGTGGGATTCCGGCGTTTGGCTTCGTCGATCTCGGCAGGCGACAGCCAGGGCGCCGGTTTGTCGAATCGGTGAAACGTCCAGCGCGCTGACGTGCGGGCCATTTCACGCCAGGTCCATGCCGGTGTGTCGAGGTGACCGGCGTTGGTCGCGATGATTACCAGACCGTGGGGAACTTTGGACGCGTTGTCCAGCAGGTTTTCGGCGAATTCTCAGCGGGCGATGTGAGACAGCTCGTTTAGAATCAACACGTCAGGCCGCGCACCGTGGGACCCCGTAACGTCCGCAGCGACGATCTCAGCGACGCTCTCGGTATGCCGGTTGATGATCCGCCACGATTCGATGTGCACGAGGTCCTGCAGCCAGCGATTCAGCCGCAGAATCCCCTTCGCGGCTTTCCGCAGCTCGTCCGCCTGATCTTCGTCCGCCGCACCGGCTTGGCACGTCAGCATCCGCGGCGAGAACGCGAGAAGCCAGAGGAGCATCGCAGCCAGGTCGGAATCCTTTGACGCTCCCTTCGTGGCCTCCCACCAGAAGCGACCGCAAGCCGGTGTCTGGCCGCGGGAAACCGACAGCAGAGCTGGATCTAAACTGTCGAACCGCTCCCGCTGGAAGTCCGCCGCAACGTCAGCCAGGGGCGCAGGGCCCCGCGCTGTCGGGACGATCAGCCGTCGCCGGTATTCGGCAGGAGACGCCGCAATTGTGGCAAAATCGTGATTCACGGGCTCGCTCCCTCAGAACGACGCTCTACAAGCCCCGCTGACGCGTCCGGGAGCCCGTGTACGATGTTCGGGTGATCCGTTTCAGGTTGGTTTCGAGCCGCCGCGTGCTGGGCTGCCAGGCCGCGGTAGAAAGCGTCCGGGTCGAATGCAGTGCCGTTGCTGCCAGCTTTGGGAAGACGCAGCGCCACGATGAACTTATGCCGGACCTGCTGAGCTGTCAGGGCATCTTTAGCCAGGGAGAGTTCCACGTCCGCCGGCATGGCGCCGGGCATCGTCAGGCGACACATGGCGAGCCGCTGCGTGAACAACGCCCCGACAGCAACGTCGGCAGCCGACGCGTCTTCCAGCGTCATCGCCCCGCGGGCATCCACCACAGCGGCTTCCAGTTGCGCCAACAGGGCTTCGCATGCGGCTTCCGTGTCGGCCAGCTCCGGACGGCTGGCCGAGATTCCACGCCATTGGCTGAATCGCGTGCGGTCGGAGTGCCGGCCGTCCTTCAGGGCGTTGGTATTGCCCTTTGGTGCACCGCCGCGGTTGTTCCGGGGTTGTCT
>JBLMWR010000317.1:0-3020 GCA_050257335.1 Deltaproteobacteria bacterium
TGCCAATCAACTCGCGCATTTGCGCGTTGATGGGACTGACGCCGCTGAAATGTTCGTAATGCCGGGCGACTTCCAGCATCCGCTCGCGGGGGACATTCCTCCCGCGCAGGACGTTCTCCAGGAAAGGAATGACGTCATCCATCTTCTCCGGGCCGCCGAAGCCGACGACGAGGATTGCGTCGTAAGGCGTAGCAGACTCAGTCACTCGGTCGCTCCTGAAAGAAATCGCACGGGCCACAAGCTTCAGCGAACGTGCTTTCCCCAAGCCCACGTGCGGACACCGCCGCGAAATGCAGTGGTCCACGTGGATATTTTAGGCACTTCTGCAGCGTTGTGCACCGTGCCGACTGCACAATGCCGGAAAACTGGGCAAGCGGGCGAAAAAATGCGTCGCGCACCAGAAGTTCTGGATCACGGCGGCGCAAGCCGCTCGGGCCGCGACGGTTATTCCACGCCGAGTGAAATGCCTGCGTTCCCTGCCGCCGGGATTCCGACCTTAAACCACAGGGAGCGCTGGCGCCGGATGAGGCGCGCCGGAGTCCCTGTTCATGACGAATTTCGCCTCCGGCACCGCCGATTCCCCTCGCGGCCGGATCTCCCTTCGGAATCAGCTTTTCGCTCCGAACCCGCATTCGGACGCGTTTGAGGACAGCCGACGCATGAAGCGACTCAAGCAGGTCTGGCAGCTCCGGAAAGTCATCGTCATTCCCCGTGGAGCCGCCCGACTGAACGTTCTGGCCGCGATGATCGGCGCCATGGCGCTGGGAATCCTGATGCTGACGTTCCATGTGACCCCCGCCGGCGCGGGTCTCGACAACTCGGCGTTATCTGCGCCGCAGTTGAAGGTGAGCGCTCCGAGCCAGGCGGCCTTCGACGCGGCCGGTCAGGCCGGGCTCTCGGCGCTCTCAGTCGAGGAGTTGAGCCGGCGCATCCACCGCGAAATTCACGGAAGCCGGCTGGCCCTGCAGCTCCACATCGCCCTGCTCGAAGTCGGCAAGCATCGCATTGAAAGCATACCGGATTACACCGCGACGTTTCTCAAGCAGGAACGGGTGGACGGCGATGACCTGCAGGACCTGCAGACGATCCAGTTGAAAATGCGGCACAAGCCGTTCTGCGTCTACATGAAGTGGCTGGAAGGGGGCGACGTCGGCCGGCAGGTGCTGTTTTCCGAAGGACAGTACGACGACAAGCTGCAGGTGAAACTGGGGGGGAAGAAAGGGTCCATTCTTCCGATCTTGAAGCTCGACCCGACCGATTCGCTGGCGATGAAGGAATCGCGGCATCCGGTGACGGAGATGGGGCTGTTGCAGTTGACCGAGCTGATCCTCCAGTACCGCAAACGGGACCTCACCCTCAAGCACGGGGTCCGCTGGGAGATGATTCCGGACCAGAAGTTCCTCGACCACGTCTGCGACTGCTGGGTCGTGGAATACGACAGCCCTGACGTCGAGAAACTCTACCGAAAGTCGATCACCTACATCGACCGGAAGTATTCGCTCCCCATCTGTCTGAAAAACTTCGGCTGGCCCGCCGATGGCGTGGATGTCGCCGACGCGGCCGCGGTGGATGAGGCGACGTTCATCGAATACTACGGCTACACCGACATCGAGTTCGAGACGCGCCTGAGCGACGCCGATTTCGACAAGGCCAACGCCGAGTACAAGTTCCGCCGGTAAAGGCCGCCTTACTGCGTGGTGCTGCGCGCCTGCTCCGCCGGCGGGTCACGCCACTGGCTGAACTATTTCGCCCCTCCGGGGCTGGGCGCAACTGCATCCCGTGAATCGAGCGCCGCCTGGACGAAACCGGCGATCGCCTCGACGGTCAAGAGATCGGTCTTCCGCTCCAGCGGGCGGGTTTCGAACCCCTCCAGCTTCAGGAACGGAAACTTCGTCTTCAAAAGCCCAAGCGACGCCGGCGTCAGGCGTCCCTGATCGTCCAGCTCGATGGCATTGGCCGTCAGGTCGTTGAAACGCACGCGGACACCGAAGTGCCGTTCGAACCGGAACGACAGCTCCAGCAGATCCAGCGATTCGCCTCCCAGATCATCGAAAAAGAGCGCCGGGGCAGTGACTTCGTCGAGTTCCAGTTCCAGCACCTCGGCGATCAGCCGCCGAACGTCCTCCAGAACAGCCGGTGAAATCTCCATCGTTCAGTCTCCTTGAGAGTAAGTGACCCGTTTGCGACGCGGTTTGTGCCGTTGCGATTTCTCGGGTGGATTGCGCTCGATCAGCCGATCGGCCATCTCGGCGTACGGTTCATCGACGAACTGCGCGTAGATGCTGGTGACCAGCGGATGGGCGTGCCCGAGCTGCCGCTGGACGAAGAGCAGGTTCCCTCCCGAGCGCTTGTAGGCGAGGTACCCGTACGTGTGCCGCAAAAGTTGCACGCTGGCGCGTTCCTTCAGTCCCGCCTCGGTCAGGATCCGCACGACGCGGCGGTAAAGTCCCGTCCGCTCGTAGGGCCGGCCCCGCTCGTTGAGCACGAGTGGCAGCGACAGGTCCCGCGGAGAGACCCCCTCGGGGAGACACTGTGGGCGGATTTCTTCCACGAACCGGCGGATCTGATCGCTCAATTCGCCGGGGACGAAAACGTCGCGATCTTCGCGCGGCGTTCCACGCACCTGGAAGAGCGATTGCCCGGTGCCGATGCAGGTATTCGCCAGTACCAGGCCGCAGAATTCGGAATTCCGCAGCCCGGAAAAGAGGAGGGAGCGGATGATGAGCTCATCGACCCGGGGAGCAATGTCGCCCGGTTCCGCCCGGCGGACTTTTTCGGAGAGATGCGCGAGGAGCGACTCCACGTCGTCCTCCGAAAGAAACATCTTGCGGGTAATCTGCCACGGCAGGCGAACCATTCACATCTCCTATCAGTAATGTTGCGTATCAGAGTAACGCAACATTACCGATATGTCAAGGTGTAAATGAGCGGCTGCTCGGGCGGCACCCCGGGTGCGCCATTCCACCCCGGCCTGCGGCCGGATTCAAAAGGAATTTAACCGCGGATGACGCGGATACGCG
>JBLMWR010000318.1:0-6230 GCA_050257335.1 Deltaproteobacteria bacterium
GCATGAGAGCTCTTTCCTCGAAGGATCGTGCCGCATTCACGGCAATCCGCTCGTCGAGTTTCTTCAGCAGCCACTCGACACTCTCGCGGCGCACGGGTGACGTATCGCCGACCTTGATGTACACCGGATTGGTGTGCGCTTCGACATCCTCGCGCCCGCCAGGGCTGCGGGCCAGGGCCCGCGCGGCGACCCATGTCGAGCGTTTCAGCGGAAGCCGCACTTCCCAGACCATGAAATCGCGCTGATGCTGGTGGCGCACGTCCGTTTCCGGCGCCAGCTTCAGGCGCTCGCGGACGACCCCGCCTTCGATCAACTGCAATTCCTCCACAGGGACGACGGGGGACTGCATGCGAATCCGGAACGGAAGTTCAGATCCCTCCGGAGGCAGGGCGAGCGTGTCGCCGGGGAAATGTTCTCCGGAAAACAGCCACAAGAGCGGCCCTGTCGTAAAAAAACTCCGTCCTTCGGCGGCAGCGCGGTCCCATTCCTGAAATGTGGGATTGGCCCCGCGCGTCAGAACATACGTCCGACAGTCACCCAGGGCGCGGCAGTAGGGATAATCGCTCGCCCCGACCGCAGGAAACCGAAGGCCGGCGTTCAGAATGTGGTACCAGCCCTCCAATCCGACGTCGCGATACTCGGCGAACTGCAAAAGCTCGACTCCGTCCGTGGCGCGCTGCGCCAGGTCGGCATAGATCTCTTTACCGTAGCCGCCGTGCGCATGAAACGCGTACCCCCCGATCCCGTGCAATTCGGCGGCCACCACGCCAAAAGGGGGCCAGTTGTTGGGATTGCGGCTCAACTCGGCCTCGACGAGCCGGCTCCCGCCGACGAGGCAAATGTGACCGTAGGTATTCGCCCGGTATTCCTGCCCCGAGGCGATTTGGTACCGGCCCCGCGCGACTTCCGAGCTTTTCCCCATGCCCCGGAGCTGCGGGTGAAGCTGCTGGTCCATCGTCGGCTGATAGCTGCGCGGGTCGTTCATGCACAGAATGTGCTCGAATTCAATGTCTTCGGCTTCAGCCAGATCGAGGCACCGCGCGTCGTCGGTCGCGTTTCGGCGATCGAGGTGGATGTGCGTGTCTCCGGAATGCATGGTCATTCCGTTCATTCCCATGAAGGAAACACGCTGCAGTTCGACCGACAACTCAGCCGTGCACCCGGCGGCGACTGTCGTCCGCAACGTCACCGGCAGATGCTCGAAGCCTTTCCACGCCTCGACGCGCACCGCGCCCGGCGGGACGTGGAGGTCCAGCGTCCCCCCGCCATAGAAGAACCAGCCGTAATAGCGGAATGGCCCTTTCCCCAGTCGATTCCCCAATCGGTGCAGGCTCCACGGGGCCAGAGGGTTTTCATCCGGCTCGTAGTAGTTCCCGTCCGCGCCGACGACGTTCAGACGGGCGAACGTCGGCTGCCTTGTCGCCGCATCGAGAATCGTCAGCCGCAGCATCCCTCGATTTGTCGGATCTCTCACCGCCGGCTTGCCCGCCGTTGCCGCCCCCGGTGCCCGGTGAATCTCCTCTTCGCCCGCCTGGGGATCGTCGGCGGCAACCGGCAGCCGGCTCCACCACGCCGCGCCGAGACAGATCGTCGTAGCAGCGACGCCCGCAAGCATTCGCATGGCAGGTTGCATGACCGAATCGTAACGTGGGAGGCGGAGCGTGTGAACTGGAGGGGGTGGATTTCGAATTTTGGATTTCGGATTTGCGAAACGGGCGAACCTTGCCAAGGGAGCGATTGTCGGTGAACATGGAGGTCGCACAACGATCCGGTGAGTGGCGAAACCGCAAGCGTACGGCACCACCGCGTTACATTCAGGAAAGAAAAATGGTCAAAGTCGCAGTCCTCGGGGCGACAGGGTATACGGCCCTCGAGCTGATCAAGATTCTGCTGCGCAATGCCCAGGTGCAGATCACCGCCGTCACGACGCGGCAGGAAGGTTCACCGCCGATTCACAGCATTCACCAGAGCCTGTTTGGCCGGCTCGAATTGAAGTGCGAAGACCTGTCGCCAGCGGAAGTGTGTCAGCGGGCCGAATTCGTCTTCTGTTGCCTGCCGCACGTCGCCAGCATGGAAGCCGTGCCGATACTGCTCGACGGTGGTTGCCGGGTGGTCGACCTGAGTGCCGACTACCGGCTGGACGACCCTGCCGTCTACGAGAAATGGTACGGACATACCCACACCGACCCTGGCCGGCTTGGAACGACGGTGTACGGCCTGCCGGAACTCTGGGCCGAGCGCATCCCCGGCGAGAAGCTGATTGCCAACCCTGGCTGTTACACGAGCACGGCGATCCTGGGGCTGGCGCCGTTCATCAAGCACGGATGGATCGAGCCGACCGGGATCGTCATCGACGCGAAAAGCGGCGTGAGCGGGGCAGGGCGGACCCCCAAGCTGAGCACCCTCTTTTCCGAATGTAACGAATCGATGAGTGCTTACTCCGCCGGGAACAAACATCGCCACCTTCCCGAGATCGAACAGGTTCTGACCGAGGCGTGCGGCGTCACGGTAGAAGCCATTTTCACGCCGCACCTGGTCCCCATGGATCGGGGAATCATCGCCACGATGTACGGCAAACTGAAGAAGCCCGCGACTGACGCGCAACTGATCGCCGCAGCGCGCGAGTTCTACAGCGACAAACCCTTCATCCGGGTCGTCGATCATCTCCCGGCGACCAAGGATTCGGCGTACACGAATTACTGCGATATCACCGTCCGCACGGCCCGCGGCCAGGCGATCATCATCGCCTGCCTCGACAACCTCATCAAAGGCGCCGCCGGCGTGGCGGTGCAGAATTTCAATCTGATGTGCGGATTTCCGGAAACGACGGGACTGACAATTTAGGCCCATTGTATGCCGCGAAAGTATCGGTCGCAGAATCCGAAAAATGCTCGCGAGAAGATCGTCGAACGATACGCGGATGGCTCACCGAAGGTCACCGAGTAGGTTCTCGGTCGCGGCTGGAATGGTGATGATCGCACGATTTTTGTCGAGTATTACTGTCTCCCCCAAGTCGGCTACCATGGTATTTGGCGTGAATGGACCAACTGGGGGGCATTAAGGAGGGGGTTCCCGAAATATTGGTTAAGGGGAAAAAAGATTACCAAGCGGCAGTATCTGCGTGCTTGCGCGCACGATTCCACTTTGCCGAAGTACGTCCCCGAGGAAGATCAACCACGCCGAAGATTGCCTGTCGAATATGTGAAACAGACGAAGCGGTTTGCGCGCCCGAGACGGCAAAAGCAGGATTCGCACGTCAAGCGGGAAATACTGGAACTCCAGCTAAGAAACCCGCTGCACCGGCGAATAATACCCGGAGCAAGCAGGCTTCGCCCAGCTCAAGCCGACACTGACAGACAATCCGAGCCCATATCATGGAACTTCTGGCTGACGCAACAATCGAGACTACGTCTTACGCCGTCGGCTGGGGAACGCTGGCGCTGATCAACGCCGGCCTGGCGCAGTCGAAGAACCACAGCGGATTCTTGTGGTTTCTGCTGTCGCTCTTACTGGGCCCCATCGCCACGTTTCTGATCGTGGTGTTCTGCGGCAAGCTGCCGGAGGGGCCGTGACGCGGCAGGTTCGCAGAACCGCGCACACGCGGTCGTCGAGTGCAAACCGCCTGAACGTGGACCTACGAACGCGACCGGAGCGATTCGAGAGCGGCGGCGCGGGAGGAGTGAATCGCCCAGACGCTGTTGAGACGGGTGGCGCTCAGGACGTCCTGCTCGGCGGGGGATACGTTGCAGAGGGCGAGCCGGCCCCGCACGACCGTCATCGATCGCCACAGCTTGATCAGCGCCCCCAGCATCGTCGAGCCAAAATAGGGAGCCTGCTCCAGATCGACAACGAGTCCCGTCGCCGAGCTGGATGTGACCTGTGCGAGAATCTCGCGCAATTCCAGTTCCAGTGTCGCCGCTTCGAGACTGCTGCAGTCTCCCCGAGGGGCGACGATCAGGATCTCGTCGTTCAATTCAAAATGCAGGAGGCGCACAGTAGAAATTGGCCCATCTCGCGAGTCTTTGATGCGAAACTGCCCGCGTCCCATCATGGCAGAGGAGCTTGAGAGCCGGAACTCTCCGCCTTCGTCTGGAAGAGGGCTGGGGTGAACGCCGTTTTCTCGCCGAGCGGCGGTTACCCTAACCCTCTCCGGAAGGGAGAGGGTCCCCCTGTCAGTCACCTCTGAAACCGCCCCTAGTATCGGCGGGAGGTGCGCGGAATGCAATCGGAATTCTGCCGATCGACGGTAATGGCGTTGACCAGCTCGTCCGCCGGCGCGAATTCGAGCGCGGCATGCGTCGCCAACTGCTTGGCATGGAATGAGGCGCTCGAGCCTTCGAGAATCAGACGACCCTGGCTGCGGACGACCCGCAAGTTGCGCACCCGGCCCGCGATCCGTTCGAGAATGCGGTGTTCCAGCTCGAGCGAGGTTTCGGGTTCAGTGAGCATTTGCATGGCCGTCTCCGGCAGCGGATTGAGGATTCAAGACGGGTTGGCGAAAAGGCGATGACAGTCACGGCTCCAGTCTGGATTCCTTCCGGTGCACATCGCGTGCCGGTCGCCGTCCGCATTCGCCAAAAAGATGCCCGGCTTGCCGGAAAATATTGGCCAGCAACGAGTTGCCAAACCCGTTGCATTCCCGAGAAATCCGGCGCAGTCTCCGACGACTCTCGATTCAGCCCGAAATGTCTGTAATTTTGTCTCCACGTTGCCCGCTCTGCGAGCAGACTCGCGCAGGCGGAGCGGCGGGAGACACGCACGGGGCAAGCCCTGCGGCCAAGCAACCGCGCGCGTTCAATCCGACCTCAATCCTCAATCCTTTCCTCCCTCTCGCGCCACCAGCAGCGCCTCCAGCGCGGCCGCGAGGCGATCGAGATCCTGCACGTCGTTGTACAGGTGACACGACACGCGAATATGCCGCCGGCCGCTCCAGTTGACAACCGGAGCCTCGATCTGAAATCGCTCCCACAGCGCAGCCTGGAGGGGGTGGATATGTCCCACAGGAGTTTCGTCCACACCCACCGGGAGGGGAAGCGTGATCATGGTCCCGTACCATTGGCGCGAGGAGACGCCGATTGGTTCCAGATGCGTGACTGCCGTGATTTTTCGTCGCGCATACTCTACCAGGGAGCCACTGATCTCACGAAATAATCCGACTCCCTCGACTGCGTCGGCGCCGGCAAGGAGCCACGCCGCTTCGGACGCGTTTCCCGCAGACGATCGCACAATCGCCGCCTCGTTTGCACCTGCCATACCATTCCGGCCGGCGGAGTGCGCAGACAGATTCGCCAGAAAATCAATCGCCGCGGGCACAGCCAGAAACGGCGAAGGGTCGCGCGTTCCCGACCAGATGAATTCATCCTGCCAGCTCGGCGGCCGGCCGGCGGGACTGCTGCCCCAACTGACGACGATCGGCTGCACCGTCTGCTTCCAGCGGGGATGGGCGTACAGGAACCCTGACCCGAACGGGGCGCTCAGCCACTTGTGGCAACTGGCGCAATAAAAATCGCAGTCGAGGCGATCGATGTCAACCGGAACGGCCGCCAGGGCGTGTGGTCCGTCGATACAGACGCGAATGCTCTGTTTTTTCGCCCGGCGGCAGATTTCCCCGACCGGCAAGATGAGAGCCGTCGGCGACGTGATATGGCTGACGACGATCAGCTTCGTTCGACCGGTGACTCCCCGCAGGAACTCCTCGACGACCTCGCCCGGCTCGACGAACGATTCCGGGAGCTTCTGCACGATCAGCTTCGCCCCCGTCTTCCGGCACCGGTCGCGCCAGATGCGCAGCACCGCCCCGTATTCATGATTTGTCGCCAGCACCTCGTCGCCCGGCGCCAGCGGAAAACTCGCCGCGACGATGTTCATGGCGAACGTGGCGTTGTCGACGAAGATCAGGTTGTCGCCGCTCGTGCCAACCGCCTCTCCCAGCCGCAGGCGGGCGCGCTCCAGATGTCCCTCCATCTGTCGCACCAGGAAATCCATCGGCTCGCTCTCGAGTTCCTCGATCCACCTTTGCCGCGCCGCCGTCACGACTTTCGGCGAAGGTCCGAATGATCCGTGGTTCAGATACGTAACCCCTGGCCGCAGGGCCCAGAGATCACGAAAGCGGGACTTGTCAGACGGCATTGACGGCTTGCCGGATGAGTTGAATCAGGCACAAAGCTTGCGGTTTCGCCGCGTCGCGACTCCCCGACTAGCGGTTGATTTCCCCAATCGGCGGGGGATGT
>JBLMWR010000319.1:0-4156 GCA_050257335.1 Deltaproteobacteria bacterium
CTACCGCAAACCAGGCGAAAATCACAACGTATTCCACCGTTGGGTCCTCCCCCGTTATGCGAATCAGCTCATAAAATCGGGCAAATGAGCTTCCCCGTTCACCGGGAAGCCGATATGTTTCTTCGCGGAAGGGCTGAAAACTGCATGAAGGTTTCTGCAATCCAGAAGTTGCGGCGGAAGCTGGCCGCCGATGAGCCGGTGTACGGGCTGTGGGTCACGCTCGAATCGGCCAGCATCACCGAAATGGCCGTGGCGATGGGGCTCGACTGGGTCGTGATCGACGCCGAGCATGGCCACCTCGACTGGCGTGACATTCTCGAACACCTGCGGGCGGCGGTCCGCAGCGACACCGTGGCTCTGGTGCGCGTCACCGAGCTGAATATCGGGCAGATCAAGCGGGCCCTCGACATCGGCGCCGACGGCATCGTCGTCCCCTGGATCGAAACGGCCGAACAGCTCCGCCAGGCGGTCGCCTTCGCCCATTATCCCCCAGAGGGCCTGCGCGGCATGGGGGGCGAGCGCGCCACCTGCTGGGGAAAATGCCTGCCGGAAAACGCCGCGCAGGCCGACGAACACGTGCTGGTCGTGCCGATCATCGAGACCGTCCGCGCCGGCAGGAACATCGACGAGCTGTGCCGCGTCGAAGGGGTCGAGCTGTTTCAGTTCGGCCCGGCCGATTATTCCTCGACCGCCGGCTACAAAGGGCAATGGGAAGGCCCCGGCGTGGCGGAGCAGCTTCTGGCAATCAAGGAGACGATCCGCCGGCATGGAAAGCAGTGCGGCGTGCTGGCGACGAGCAACGAGAACCTGGCCCGGCGGCGCGAGGAGGGGTTCCGCTTTCTGGGGGTGGGGATGGACGCGGGGCTGTTGCTGCGCAGTTTGACGGGGGCGCTGGAGGGGCTGGGGCGCAATACGGCGATTGCGTCGTCGCTGGCGCCGCAAGGAGCGAAGTCGGACGGTGAGAAACCGGACGGTGAGAAACCGGCAAGCGTGGCGCCGGCCGGATCGGCGCGCGGGGTGCCCGAAGCGAGTGCTGAGGCGCGGGTGGTCCTGGCGACCCGGCCCGCGAATTTTCTTCCGGACAGGCCCGAGGTCATCACGACGCGCACCGCAGCCCGGCGCGTCGAGCTCGAACGGGGAGTCGTCTTTCAGCCCCACGCAGGGGCCCACAACCAGGCGCGCAACTTGACCACCGGCATGGTGACCTTCATGCCTGGAGCGCAACTGCCGTATCACAAGCATCCACATGGCGAAGCGATCACGCTCCTGTCGGGAGAGGCCGAGGTCGAAGTCGAAGGGCGGCGATATCGTCTGCGGCCTCTCGACAACGTCTACATTCCGGCCGAGCGGGCGCATTTTGCCGTCAACCGGTCCGCCAGCAAACCGGCGACGTTTCATATTGCCATGAACACGCACAACCCGTCGCGGGCGCTCGTCCCGGCGGTCACGCCGGCGCGGCTGATGCCCGACGACGCGACCGGGGTTTCCGGGGCCGAGCGCGTCAGCCGCCATGCGACGACCCCCTGGTACGAACCCAACCCGGGAGCACACTTCCAGGACTATTTCAATCGCGAGCTGGGGAGCGAGGGAATGAGCGGGGGATACGGAGAGTTCACGACCGGAGGCCGGCTCCCGTGTCATCTGCACGACTTCGACGAATCGATCACGATCATCCAGGGAACGGCGACGTGCGTCGTCGAGGGGAGGAAGTATGCGCTGTCGGATGGCGCGACGGCACTCGCCCCGCGCGGGCGGTGCCATTATTTCATCAATCTCACCGACCACCCCATGGCGATGATCTGGGTCTATGCGGGAGACATGCCGCAGCGGCTGGTCCTGAGCGAGCAATGCTGCCAGCCGGAGGGGTGCCCGTGACCAAGAAACCGACCAGTGCGCCGTTCCGGGTCGCCTTCACCGGGGACTTTCAGGACGCGACCGGCAAGCCGAAGTACCGGGACTTCGGCCTGGGCACCTTCCAGAGCCACCCGAACATTGAATACCACGTCATGCCCGGGTTCACGCCGGAACTGACGGCCGACCAGATCGGCGACGCCCACGGCGTCGTCGTCCTCACTCCCCGCGTGACGGAGCGCAGCCTGATCGGGCGGTCGGAACTGCTGGCGATCGCCCGATTCGGAGTCGGTTACGACAGCGTCGATGTCGCTGCCTGCACCGAAGCCGACGTGCTGCTGCTGATTGCCGCAGGCGCAGTCGATCGGTCAGTCGCCGAGGCCACACTCACCTGGATGCTGGCCCTGTCGCACCGCGTCCGCAGCAAGGACCTTCTCGTGCGAGAGGGAAACTGGGAGGCGCGGTCGCAGTTCATGGGGAGTTCGCTGCGGCAGAGGACACTGGGCCTGGTCGGTTTCGGCCGGATCGCCCAGGCCCTCGTGCAGCTCGTCCAGGGCTTCCAAATGAAGCAGTTCCTGGCGTTCGATCCGCTGGTGGACGCGAAGATTGCGGCTCGGCATGGCGTCGAACTGGTCAGCCTCGACGACCTGCTCGCCAGGTCCGACTTTGTTTCGATCCACTGCCCGCTCAACGAAGAAACGAGAAACCTGATCGGCGAGCAACAATTGGCACGGATGAAACGCGAGGCTTTTCTGATCAACACGGCCCGCGGCGGGATCGTCGACGAACGGGCGCTGTATCGGGCGCTCAAAGATCGCCGGATCGCGGGGGCCGCCATCGACGTGTTCGCCGAGGAGCCCCTCACGCGTCCGCATCTCCTGACTGAATTCGACAGCGTCCTTCTGGCCCCCCATTGCATCGCCTGGACCGACGATCTGTTCAGCGACATCGGCCGGACGGTGTGCGAGGGGCTGGCGGACCTGGCGCGAGGCGAAATGCCTCACGGAATCGTAAACGCTGCCGTTCTGGAGCGTCCGGGGTTTAAAAAGAAGTGGGCGCGGTGGGGCGGCGGGTGAGGGAACGAGGATAGAAGATCGCAGTCGTCGAGGCGAAGGGGGGTGACCCCCGGTGCGCTTCCTGTACGCCCCTTACGCGCCGCGCCGCAAGTTCCAGTACGACGCCAGCACCTCGTAGAGGTCGGCGGAGACTTGCACGCGGTCGTCTTCGAAGTCGCGGAGCCAGGCCCGGCGCGTGCGGACGGCATCGGCGAGAATTTCGGTGATTTCGCCGAGCGTCATCGTGACTTCAGGTTCGACGACGGCGGTGGATTCGTTCTCTTCTCCGGTGTACAGCTTGAGGTGGTGGCGCATCGGCGAATCTTCCTTGATTGGGGTGAGAAAAATGGGCTTCCCTGCCCCCCCTGAGGCTGTTCCGCATCCCGCGGATCCGGACTTGAGCGAGTCTCTTCGCCTCTGGTCTCCTCAATCGGCAGGCCACCTGTGCCGACTTGAGCAATTCTTCGGAAGAATCGGAGAATCCCCCCTGTGCCCGGAAAACGACCTGCGCCCAACCTGTTGACATTATGAGGGTTGCGGGAGGATGCGTGGATGGGTAGAGGGCGGCTCGAACAGCCGCTGCAGCCGGGTCACTCCGTGACTCGGCGGTCTGGGCATGCCCGGGCGAACGGGAATGCAAACTGCGATTCCGGCTGGAGGACACCGCGCGGCAGGTAAATCACTCCATTGACGACGGGTCGGAGCGGCAAGCGATCCCGATTGCCGTCTTGCCACGGAGTGACCGGACTCCAGGCGCGCGACGTGGAAATCGGCCGGCACGCCGTGTAGGATGGTCGGGCTTTGCCGGTACGGCCCTGGTCCGCCCCGGCAGTTCCGACGGACCGCACGACGTGCATGGTGGCGGACACTCTTCCCTGACGAACTGCGCAGCGATCGCCAATCCATGAACAACAATCGACAACTGTTCCTCGCGAGTTTCTTCACGCTGATCGCCGCCGGAATCGGATTCTCGATCCGCGGGGCCATTCTCGACGAATGGGGAACGAAGTTCGGTTTCACGAAGGGGCAACTTGGCGACCTGACCGGGGCCGGCCTGGTTGGATTCGGTTTCACAATTATCGCTTGCAGCCTGATCGCTGATCGAGTCGGTTACAAAGTGCTGATGATGCTCGCGTTTCTCCTGCATGCCGGTTCGGCGGTCGTCACGTTTGCGGCGTCTCCGGTTTTCGCCGCGATGGGGGGGAGCGAAGCCGGCAAGACGGCAGCGTACTGGTGCCTGTTTGTCGGTG
>JBLMWR010000320.1:0-5162 GCA_050257335.1 Deltaproteobacteria bacterium
ACGCAATTTCCGCTTGGGCGTTAATATTTCCTGCAGCGTCGAGCGCGGCTTGCGGCGCTCTGACCCCGCCACCCACCTCCAAAAAACGCATGCACCTGCGATCGTCTGCCGGCTTCGATCGCTGCGCACGGGCCTGGAAGCCCATGCTACGCTTGCGGTTTCACGACTCCCAAAAACTCCAGCAGCGCATCGAGCTCCCGATAATCGGGAACGATGATGTCGGCCCCGGCCTGGATCAGCCGGTTACGCTTCCAGTCGTTGATCCCCGTGCGGAGTTTCTCGTCGCTGGCGACGCCAATCGCAATTCCTCCGGCCCGTTTGACCTCTTCGATTTCCACGAACCCGTCGCCGAAGCCGATCAGGGCCCCCGGTTCCAGATTCAACTGCCGGACGAGCCGCTCAATCACCATTTTCTTCGAAAAATTCTGATAGTCGTCGATTGCGCCGTAGATGTGTTCGCCGAAGAACCCGGCCAGCCCCAGCGCGCGGACCTCATTCTGCACGTAATTCAGGTCGGTGCCGCTGGCCAGGTACAGTGCGAGATCCTGTGCCGTCAGTCGCTCGAGCAGTTGCCGTGACCCCGGGACCGTCAGCATCTCGGCCGGGGTCGTCCCCTGGTCGAGGGCGCTGACGCGTCCGGCGATGCGCTGCCAGAGCAGGTCGTGGTATTCACGTTTGTATTCCAGCGGCTCGAGGGGTGTTCCGCCCCGATTTCGGACCTCATCGGCGAGCTGGATCATCTGGTAGATCGTCTGCTTGCCGTTGAGCCGCATCACGAATTCTTCGACCCGCTGTTCCAGCTCTTCCCGGGCTTCGACGGCCGGAGTGCGCGCCAGGTGCTCGACCATCATGGGGATCATAACGTCGGGCCACCCCTCGCGGATCAGCGACAGCGTGCCGTCAAAATCGAACAGTGCCGCCCGGATATTGCCGCGGGGAAGATCGTGGTGAATGACTTCGATACGGGTATTGGGAAGAAACATCTTAATTTTTTCAGTGGGATTGCCGACGCCTCTCGCGCCCGTGATTTCGGCAATACGAGAAGAACCGCGGACGGCTTCGCCCGGCCGTCACCGGGAACCAAAATCGAAGGGTGAAAGAATCATCACGCAAAGGCGCGGTTGGATTTCATTTGATTTTACCAGAAGGAAACGGCCAGGCGTCCGCGGTGGTTTTATAATCTTTCACTCTTCCACCACCAACACGTGGACGTTGCCGGGGCCGTGGACGCCGGTGGTCAGTTTCAGCTCAATGTCGCCCGTCTTGCTCGGGCCGGTGACCAGGGTGACGTTCGACGGCAGGTTCTGTTTGCGTTCTTCCAGCCGCGCGAACAGGTCGAACAGATCGGGGACGATTTGAGCCGGCTCGAGGATCGCCAGGAAATTGGGGGGCAACAGACTCACCACCCGACCCTGGCCGGGGAGCGAACAAAGAGCCAGCGTCCCCGTCTCGGCGACGGCCCAGTCGACACTGGTGATTCCCAGGTCGGCGGCAAAGGTGGCGGGCCAGCGTCCCTCGGCGGATTGCCGCTCGAGCTCATCCCACGATTGGACGCCGATCTTTCGTTCCTTCAGCACCCGGTCGATTTCCAGCCGTTCCAGCAGCGGATGTTTCCAGCGCAGCACGGTGAAAGGTCGGCAGGCGGCCAGCAGATCGACCAGAGACTCGCGCGCGGCGTCGGCCCCCTGCACGCGCTTTCCCTGCCCGCCCACTTCGTTCCATTCTTGCAGAAACGTCGCCACCCTGTCGCTTCCACCGCCGACGTACGAGGCTTCGTCAGTCGCCTGCGGATTGACCGCGACGCGGTGCGAGCGGCCGCGCGCGGCGGCTTCACGAACGCGGGCGAGAAAGAGATTCCGGTCTGCCAAAAGACTCCTCGGCACTGCTACCGTTTAGCCGCAGGGCTTGCCCCGCGCGTTGGCGCCACGCCCGAAACGCGCCCCCCAAACGGGGCGGATAAACACGACTGTTTATTATCGCAGCATCTTCACGAACTCGCCGAACAGGTAGTGGCTGTCGTGCGGGCCCGCCGAAGCTTCGGGATGATATTGCACGGCAAACGCCGGACAGTCCTTCAGCCGGATCCCTTCGACCGTCCGATCATTGAGATTGACGTGTGTGACCTCGACGTTTTTAGGGAGCGTGTCGGCACGCAGGGCGAAGCCGTGGTTCTGGGTGGTGATCTCGACGCGGCCGGTCTGGTGATTGAGGACCGGCTGGTTCGCCCCGCGATGCCCGAACTTCAGCTTGAAGATTTCGCCCCCTGCCGCCAATCCCAGAAGCTGCTGCCCCAGGCAGATGCCGAACACCGGCTTTTTGCCCAGCAGATTCTTGATCGTGTTGATGGCGTAGTCGAGGGGCCGCGGGTCCCCCGGGCCGTTCGAGAGAAAGACTCCATCGGGCTGATGGGCGAGAACTTCGGCGGCAGTGGCGGTTCCCGGAACGACGGTCACCCGGCAGCCCAGCTCGCGCAGGTGCCGTGGAATGTTCCATTTCATGCCGTAGTCGAGAGCCACGACGTGCGGTTCGCGTCCTGCGGCCGGCCTGGCACCGAGATCGCGGGCCACCGCCGGCGAGCGCGCCCATTCCGAGAGCCCTTCTTCCCAGGTGAACGACTTGCCCGGGATGACTTCGCGGACGAGATCGCGTCCCACGAGTCCCGGGCTCGCCTTGGCCTTGGCGACCAGCGAGGCGTCGTCGAGGTCGACGGTCGACAGAATTCCCTTCATCGCCCCCTGCGTGCGGATATGCTTCACCAGCGTCCGGGTGTCGATCCCTTCCAGCCCGATCACGCCCGCCTCGGCCAGGTAATCCGACAGGCATTGCGTCGAGCGGAAATTGCTGGGGCGGCTGCACAGCTCGCGGATGACGAATCCCCGCAGAAAGATCTTGCGGCTCTCGGCGTCGGCCGGGTTGACGCCGTAATTCCCGATCTGCGGATACGTCATAGTGACGATCTGGCCGCAATAAGACGGATCGGTGAGGATCTCCTGATACCCCGTCATGCTCGTGTTAAACACGACCTCGCCGTCGATTTCGCCGTCGGCTCCAAAGGCGCGGCCGGCAAACACTCTGCCATCCTCGAGGGCCAGTTTGGCGCGACGGAGCATGATTCGTGATACCATCTTGGGAAAAAAGAACCCTGCCCGGGGGTCAGGGATGCCGTTTGGTCGAGTTTAATGGGCGCAGCGCGAAAAAAAAAGGTTCGTGATGGAATGACCGAGGATCCTTCTCACCAGCCGAAATGGGTCGCCATTCAGCGCAACCCGAGATCGGGGAGCGGCCTGGGGCGGCACCGACTGCTGGAGCTGGTCCGCGAGCTCAGACGGCTGGGTTTCCGGCCGCGGATGTTCAAAGATCGCCCGCGGATGGATGCTTGGCTCGCCGAACCACGGAATTGCAAAAATCTGGCGTGCATCGTGGCCGCGGGGGGAGACGGCACGGTGGCTGACGTCTTCAACCGCCACCCGGGGGTGCGCCTCGCCATCCTGCCGCTCGGAACCGAGAACCTCCTCGCCCGCTTCCTCGGAGTCCCTGCATCGGGGACGGGGGTCGCCCGGCTGATCGCCCGGAACCACGTGCGGGTGCTCGATCTGTGCCGGATGGGAGACCGCCGGTTTGTCCTGATGGCCAGCGCCGGGTTCGACGCCGACGTCATTTCGCGCCTGCACTATTCCCGCAACGGAAACATCTCGCGGCTCAGTTACATCCAACCAATTCTCGAATCGGTGCGTAAGTACGAATATCCGGAAATCCGGCTGTTCGTCGATGACGCCCCCACCCCGGCGACCGCCCGCCTGGTGGTGATCGTCAACGTGCCGATCTACGCCCTCGGGCTGTCGGTGGCGCGGAGCGCCCGGGGAGATGACGGAATTCTCGATCTGCGGCTGTTCCAGCAGGGATCGGCATTTCAAATGATCCGCTATTTATGTAATTTGGCGCTGGGGACCCACGAGGGGTTGCCGGACGTCCAGTCGCTCAGCGGCCGCCGGGTGCGGATCGAGTCCGACGTTCCGGTCCCGCTTCAGCTCGACGGCGATGCGGCCGGCTTCACGCCGGCGGAGATCAGCGTTCTGCCGGCGGCGCTGGAAGTCCTCGTGCCGTCGGGGCCGGATCCTGGAAAAGAGTGATAAACGACGAATCAGGAAGACTTATGCCGGAAAACCCGGTTTCCATAGGCGGGCTCCGTTGCGGGAAGGGGCAGCCGCTGCTGTTCATCGCCGGGCCGTGCGTCATCGAGTCCGAACGGCTCGTTCTCGACGTGGCCCGGCGGCTGGCGGACATCGCCGATCGCCTCAACGTGCCGCTCGTCTTCAAATCGAGCTACGACAAGGCCAACCGGACGAGCCTCGACAGTTTTCGCGGTCCGGGGCTCGAGGCCGGGCTTGAAATCCTCGCGAAGGTAAAGGCCGCCACGGGCCTCCCGATTCTCACCGACGTCCACGAGCCGCGCCAAGCCGCCGCCGCCGCCGCCGTGTGCGACGTCCTGCAGGTCCCCGCGTTTCTGGCGCGGCAGACCGACCTCGTGCGGGCGATCGCCGAGGCGACGGCAAAAACCGACGGGGTGGTGAACGTCAAGAAACCGCAATTCTCGGCACCCGAAGATATGCTGCACGTCGTCAAAAAGTGCGAAGCCGCCGGCAACCCGCGGGTACTCTTGACCGAGCGGGGGACGACGTTCGGCTACGGACGATTGATCAACGACATGCGGGCGATCCCCGTCATGCAGGGGCTGGGGACGCCGGTCATCTTCGACGCCACGCACAGCGTGCAGCTTCCCGGAGGACCGACCACGGGAGGGCAGCGGCAGATGGTTTCGTTCCTGGCCCGGGCCGCCGTCGCCTGCGGGTGCGACGGCGTGTTTTTCGAAACGCATCCCGAGCCCGAGCGGGCCCTCAGCGACGGGCCGAACATGATTCGGCTTGACGATCTGCCGGCACTGATCCAGCAACTGCTCCGCCTGCGCGCCGCGCTCGAAGCTGCGGAGAGCGAAGGTTCCCCGATCGAGAAGAGAATGTAATGACGATGGCTGCCCGACGCGCAGCCCCGGAGGGGCGACAGAGTTTGGCCAGTGGCGTCAGCCACTGGTTCGCGCGTGACAATGCGCAAGCCCCGGAGGGGCGGCATACCGGAGCGGACGGCAGTCGGCAGCAGGAATGCGC
>JBLMWR010000321.1:0-6484 GCA_050257335.1 Deltaproteobacteria bacterium
GAGGCGATCGTCCGCGCGGCGGGGTTCAACATGTTTTTGATCCACTCCGAGGACGTGCTCATCGACCTCCTCACCGACAGCGGGACGGGGGCCATGAGCAGCCTGCAGTGGGCGGGAATAATGCGGGGGGACGAAAGCTACGCCGGATCGCCGAGCTTCTTTCATTTCGAACGGGTCATGCAGGAGATCACCGGCTTCAAGCACATCCTGCCGACGCATCAGGGGCGGGCCAGCGAGCGGATTCTGTTCGAGCTGATCGGCGGCGCCGGCAAGGTGGTGCCGAATAACGCGCACTTCGACACCACCCGGGCCAATATCGAGCACTCGGGAGCGCAGGCGATCGACCTGCCGATCGCCGAGGCGCGCAATCCGCGCGACCGGCACCCGTTCAAGGGAAACATGGACGTCGCCGCTTTACAGGCCCTGATCGAACGCACCGGTCCCGAAAACATTCCGGTCGTGATGTGCACCGTCACGAGCAACAGCTTCGGCGGGCAGCCGGTGAGCCTGGAGAACCTGCGGGCGATCCGCCGGGTCTGCGATCACTTTCACCTGCCGCTGTATCTGGACGCCTGCCGCTTCGCCGAGAACGCCTGGTTCATCAAGCAGCGCGAGCCGGGTCAGCAGGACCGGCCGGTTCCCGACATCGTCCGCGAGATGTTCGATCTGGCCGACGGAGCGACGATCAGTGCCAAGAAAGACGGCCTGGTGAACATCGGCGGAGTGCTGCTGGTGCGCGACGAGGCGCTCTTCCAGCGGGCCTGCAATCTGCTGATTTTGACGGAAGGGTACGTCACCTACGGCGGGCTGGCGGGCCGCGATCTGGAAGCCATGGCGCAGGGGTTTCAGGAAGTGCTGCACGAAGACTATCTGCGCTACCGGATCCGCAGTTCCGAGTACGTGGCGGAGAAACTGCTGGCGGCGGGGATTCAAATCATCGAGCCGGCTGGCGGCCACGCGATTTATATCGACGCCGCCGCGTTCTGCCCGCATGTTCCGCCCGCGCAGTTCCCCGGCCAGGCGCTCGTCGTGGGGCTCTACCGGCACGGGGGAATCCGAAGCGTCGAAATCGGCTCGGTGATGTTCGGCGGAGGGGGCCATCCGCCGCCGCCGCTGGAGCTTGTGCGGCTGGCCTTCCCGCGGCGCGTCTACACGCAGTCGCACATCGATTACGTCGTCGAGGTCACGATCGAAGTCTTCCAGCAGCGCGACAAGCTGCGGGGCCTGAAGATTGTCTCCGAACCCCCGGCCCTGCGGCATTTCACCGCGCGGTTTGAGCAGCTGTAGGTCAGGCTTTCGAGCCTGACGGCGATGTGGCCTTCGATGAACGTGGCGGGGAACGGGCCAACATATTGGCTTTCGCAGGATCGATTGCGGGGCGTGCTGGCTGGCTTCGCTGATTGGACGCGCGCGGCCACGTTGCCGTCAGGCTCGAAAGCCTGACCGACCGAGCCGCGGCAGCTTCGCCGGGTCGAAGGCTCGGGGATGCACGGCGGCATCCGGCCACGTGGCGTCTTTCTCGGGGAGCGTCGCCAGTTGCGAGACGTAGTAGGCCTGCACGCCTTCAGTGAGAATCTGCTCGGCACCCGCCAGAAACTTGCCGCTGTCGAACCACGGTTCGCGGAAGTTCTCGAGCAGTTCGTCCAGCGTCGCCTGCGAGTGATGTTCCTCTTCGAGGTCGTGGTACGTAAGGTAACCGAGGTTCACGGGCCGCGCGAGAGTGCCGTTCAGCTTTCGCATCCCGGCGATCCAGGGTTTCCACAGGCTGTTGGCGGCCCAGTTCTCGATGCCGAACGACGCCCCCAGCGCCGTATTCTGGTCGATGCTGGCGTAACAGTTGAACGTCGCATCGACGAAGGCTCTGGTGCCGGGCTGTGCGATCCAGATCTTGGCGAGGTCTTCGAATTTCAGTCCGAGCCCTTCGGCCATGTTCCGCATCCAGGTGAAGTGGACCGTGTCCATGCTCCAGCGGCCGTTCAATTCGCCTTCAAAACCGCTCTCGTACGGAATCCCCTTTTCGTTGAGGAGCACGTTCAGCCGCTCGGTGTACGCTTCGAGCGTGGGCGCGTTGGCGACGAGCTTCGCCTGCGCGACGTCGAACTGCGCCGCGAAGACTGAGAACTGCTGAACCTCGTGCCGCGCCTGCGCGAACGTCACTCCCTGGGAAAAGCGTTCGAGATAGCGGTTGCTGGCAACGATGGGATGGCACATCACCCGGGCGCAGGCGTCGACCAGCAACTGGGCGAAGTCGGCTGCCGCGGCAGGGGTCATCTCGCCGTGATCGACCAGGTCGTGAACCTCGCCCAGCACGCGGTCGGCCTGGGCGGCGAACAACCGCAGGTGCGGGGGCACGACGTCATGATCGCGCATGATGCCGGCGGCGATGAACAATTCAAGCGAAGTGGGGACAACCGCAACGTGGGCCGATGCGCACATGGAAACCTCCCGGCCGGAATGCCGAAATCCGAGGGACGAATGCCTGAGAAATCCGAAGCCCGAAATCCGAAAAATCCCCTCTGTAATTCTAGGTCGGCGTTTTGGGCCGGCAAGATGACCTTCGGCCGGGTGCCGCACCGGCAATTCTTTCCCCTTCTTCGACAGTCGGCATTCGACATTTGTCATTTCGCGGCCGGTCTTGCTTCCCCGTCCCACCGTCGTAAAATTGCGCATGGGATGCCGTGACTGAAGTCTCATCGTGCCAAGGAGGTGCGACCATGTCGGACGAATGTCTGCCGCTCAAGGCCATTCATCACGTCGAGCTGCTGGTCGGAAACGCCAAACAGGCTGCTTATTATTACCGCCACGCCTTCGGCTTCTCGCAACTGGCCTACGCCGGGCCGGAAACGGGGGTCAAAGAGCAGGCTTCCTACGTGCTCTATCAGGGGAATATCCGCCTGGTGGCGAGCACGCCACTTTCGCCGAACGACCCCATGGCCGAGCATCTCCGCCGCCACGGCGACGGCGTGCTCGACATTGCCTTTCTTGTGGACGACGTTGATGCGTGCATCGCCGAGGCGGTGAAGCGCGGCGCCAAAATCGCGCTTCCTCCGTACGACCGCAGCGACCAGTTCGGGCGCATCCGCCGCGCTAAGATCAGGGCTTACGGCGACACGCTGCATTCGCTGATCTCGACGGTCGATTACAACGGCCCGTTCCTGCCGGGGTATCAGGTCCGCCGCCGTCCCTCCCCCGGGGCCGGCCTCGAGCGCATCGACCACATCGTGGGCAACGTGGAAAACGGGCAGATGAACGAATGGGGAACCTATTACAACAAGGTGCTCGGGTTCCACCAGTTCATGTCGTTCGACGACAAGGACATCTCGACCGAATTCTCGGCCCTCCGCAGCCAGGTGATGGCCGGGCCCAACGACGTGGTCAAGTTTCCGATCAACGAACCGGCGCCCGGCAAACGGAAAAGCCAGATTCAGGAGTACCTCGATTACAACGGCGGGGCGGGAGTGCAGCATATCGCCGTCTCGACCCGCGACATCATCCACACCGTCTCGGTGCTCAAGGACAACGGCGTCGAGTTTCTTTCTGTCCCGGGATCTTACTACGAAAAGCTGTGGGAGCGGGTCGGCGACGTTCACGAAGACCACAACGCCATCCGCGACCTGGGGATCCTCATCGATCGGGACGAGAAGGGGTATCTGTTGCAGATCTTCACCAAACCGGTGGAAGACCGGCCCACGCTCTTTTTCGAAATCATCCAGCGGCAGGGCTCGGACGCGTTCGGCAAGGGAAACTTCAAGGCCCTGTTCGAAGCCATCGAACGCGAACAGGCCGCCCGCGGGAATTTGTAAATCGTAGAAGCGGCATCCTGCCGCTTCGGCAATCTCGGGATCATGCGTCCATTTTCGGTTCCAAGGCCCCACATCGTCCGGACAAACGTTTGAAGAATGAACCAAGCGCAAACATCCGGGTGGCCGGGGCTGGACCGAAGCGAAGCCCCGGCCACCCGACACGGATAACGCTGATAAACGCGGATGTGCCGGTTCACCTCGTCCGAATTTATCCGCGCGTATCCGCGTCATCCGCGGTGAATTCGTTTTCATCTGCAATGGAGGATGATCAATGCCGTCTTACCATCGTCTGGGCGAAGTTCCCCGCAAGCGGCATACGGTCTTCCGTCAGCCGGACGGAAGCCTGTACCACGAACACCTGATGGGGAGCCGGGGGTTCTCCGGGCCCGCGACGCTGCTTTACCATCGCCGGCCCCCCACCGCCGTCGTCAAGACGCGGCTGCTGCAGAAGGTGGAATGGAAGGCCGATCCGGACGTGACGCTGCGAATGCGGCACTTTCACACCCACGAACTGCCCCAATCGAAGAGTCTGACTCTCAATCGCACGCCGCTGCTCTTCAACAGCGACGTGGGAATGCTGTTCGTCCAGCCGACGGCGACCGACGATTGTTATTATCGCAACGCCGAGGGAGACGAGCTGGTTTTCGTCGCCGAGGGAGCGGGGGTCGTCGAAACGCAGATGGGCGACCTGCCGTACCGCGCGGGGGACTACGTCGTCATTCCACGGGGAATCATCCATCGCTGGCGGCTGGACAAAGCGCCGCACCGGCTGCTGGTGATCGAAAGCGCGGGGCCGATTCGTCCGCCGGCCCGCTACTGCAACGAAGTGGGCCAGTTTCTGGAGCACAGCCCGTACTGCGAACGCGACATCCGCCGGCCCGAGTCGCTTGCCCCGCACACTGAGGCGGGCGAGTTCCGGGTCGTCGTCAAGCAGTACAACGCGCTCACCGAAGTGACGCTCGAACATCATCCCTGCGACGTCATCGGCTGGGACGGCTATTACTATCCGTGGGCATTTTCGATCCACGACTTCGAGCCGATCGTCGGCAGCCTGCACCAGCCTCCGCCAGTGCACCAGACGTTTCAGGGGGACGGCTTCGTCGTCTGCTCGTTCGTCCCGCGGCTGTTTGATTTCCATCCGCAGGCGGTCCCCGCGCCGTACAACCATTCCAACGTCAACAGCGACGAAGTCATCTATTACGCCAACAGCGAGTTCATGAGCCGCAAAGGAATCGCGTACGGGTCGCTGACCCAGCACCCCGGCGGCCTGCCGCATGGCCCGCATCCGGGACGGGCCGAAGAATCGATCGGCAAGAAGCGGACCGACGAGCTGGCGGTAATGCTCGACACGTTCCGGCCGCTGACGGTTGGAAAGGGGGCGCTGGCGGTCGAAGACCCCGACTACGCCCGCTCGTGGCTCGCCAAGGGGCCGTCATGACCGAGAGCCTGCGTGCCCTTTTGGCCGGGGCCATCGACTACGCCGGCATGTTCCCGCCGGCGGGACTGCCGCTGGAGCAGGCGCTCGCGAAATACGAGGAGCACTGCCACGGGAACGAGGCATTGTTGCTCGGGCGGTTTGTCTTTCCTTTGGCGAAACTTGCCGATTTCGAACACGTACACCCGTTTTATCGCAGCATCCACTTATCCGCTGTCGTAAAAGTTGGAGACACCGAATCGCATTTTGTCGAGGGCCTCGACGAAGCGGTTACTCATCTCCGCGGATATCACAGGACGGGTTACATCGACGCAGTCGAGGTGAGGTCTCCGGCAGCGTTGATGTGGGATCCCTTCTTCATCGTGGGAACTGCGACGGGTCGTTTTCAATCGGCAAAGCGCCGCCATTTAAAGATTTTCGTCGAATGTCCGTCTGCAGAAAGCCTTCGGCAGGAACCTGGATGGGAACGCGTCGTCGATGGGTTCGTGACGGTGCTGGAATCGCATAACAATCTCATGGCTACTTTGCCCGAGAATCCCTTCCCGACCGGCTTCAAGCTTCGTTGTGGCGGTGTAAGGCAAAGTGAGATTCCATCAACGGAAGCTATTGCCAAAGTCATCTGCAGCTGTCGCGACCATGGCGTCTTCTGGAAGGCGACCGCCGGGCTGCATCATCCGTTCCGGCACGTCGATCCGGAACTGGGGGTGCCAATGCACGGGTTTATCAACCTGCTGACGGCAGCGGTGATGGCCGACGTGCATCGACTCGACACCCGGCAGGTGCAGGACATTCTCGAAGACGACGACCCCGGACATTTCCGGTTCACAAATGAAGCGCTGACGTGGCGCGATTTGTCGGCAACGGTGCTGCAGATCGCTGCGGCCCGCGAGCGCGCTTTGCGCTCGTTCGGCAGCTGCAGCATCGACGAGCCGTGGCAGGATCTCACGGTGCTGGGGTTGTTGTAAACGGCTGCGGCACCGGTGAATGGGGTATACACAAGCCGCGGAGCGGCGGCATATTTTAGCCAGGGGCGCTAGCCCCCGGGATGTGATGGTGATGTGGCAGAAGCCCCGGAGGGGCGGTTTAGGTGCACGGTCGACAGATTGTCGGTCGGAGCACAACGTCGGGCGACACTGGAAGTGTCACGCTCACGTTGGTGAGGTGAACGGTCAATAACGCTATGTCGCCCCGCTGGGGCTAACGACATTTCACGCATCTGACCGGTGGCTTGCGCCACCGGCTAAAT